>CAZIXJ010000337.1:0-3725 GCA_964542835.1 uncultured Hyphomicrobiales bacterium | reverse complement strand
TTTTAACTCGGGGTGTGTAATTAGTTGTTGTTAAACGGCTTTAGCCAAACATAACGACTTAAAAGTCGTGGCAATTGATAATGGGCAAAAACACTAAACCTCTTCAGCAGAGTATTATAATCCTTTTATAAATTGCTCGTTTGAAAGCAACTTAGTATGATATAGTGGTACAATTACAATCGTCATGGTTTTAAATGAATTGATTAAAATATGGAGTTGAACCAATACAGGAAGTTGCCTCATTAGTAAATAAAACAATGCAAGCCGGCAGTCATACAGCAGAATTTAATTCTGCCGGACTTCCATCAGGCACATATTATTACACAATCAAAGCAAACGGTAAGACTAAGAGTGGCAAGCCGGTAGTTGTGAAGTGATAGTTTTCCGGTTATTATAAGCAAATGAAAAAAAAGCCGATTCAATTTAATAAATCGGCTTTTTAAATAGAATTATAATTTTTATTTTAATCAAGAGAAACAATTCTCGTTAAAATAAAAGCATTTACTCCATTTTTAGTCATTGCTTTTCCATAAAGCCCTACGGTGCTGCGATTTGCATAGTTATGAATTTTTTCACCTGCATAAGAACCATTTTCATGGTAAACTACATAGACATTATTGCCTGATTTTACTCCTATAGTACTTCCTTTATCGAGCAATGCTTTTGCTTCGTCTTTGCTGATTTTACCTTCAGCTCCGAAAGCCAGATCTTTTATACTTACTACGTAACCTTTAAGAGGATTTTGGGAATAATCTCCTGCTGCTGATTTTGCAACCGGTTTTTCAGTTTTTGTTTCAGAAGTTTCTTCGGATGCAACATCTTCGGCAGCAGTTGTATCAGCCTGAGTGATTTCATCCTGTGTTTCACCTTCAAGTAATTCTTCTTCGATTTCTTCGATAGTCTGAGCAGGCTTTTCAGGCTCTTCTTTTTCTTCAGAAGAACATGATGCAAGAAATACCAATCCCATCGTAATTAATGCTATCAAATACTTATTCATTTTTATTCTCCGTTATTATTAGTCTAATGAAACAATTCTTGAAACAATCACTGAATGCATTCCGTTTTTGGATTGCAATTTGCCTACAATACCCACTTTGCTTCTGTTTGCAAATTCAGCTGCTTTTTCATATGCATAGGCGCCACTTTAATGGAATGGAAAATAAACTTTGCCATTATGTAAAAATACAATCGGGTCGCCTTTTTTTGCAAGTTTCATTGCTTCTTCTTTAGAAACTTTCCCGTCTGTACCAAGTACAAGACCTTTCAGGCTTATAATGCTACCTTCTATTACTTCTGCAGCAGGTTCATTGGCTTTTGCAGCCTGAGTTTTTGCTGTAGTTTGTTGCGTAGTGGTAGTTGTTCTTTGCCTTTGAGCAAAAGCAGCTACAGAAATAAGTACAATCAAAACTATTATAAAATTTCTTTTCATAGATATCACCTTTGTTAGTATATTGTTGGTTAAAAATATCAGCCACTAAAAAATTAGCGGCTGATATTTGAAGTAATTTATTGTTCGATACCAGCATAAGGTACGTTGGTTTTAGATTGATAAGAAACTTCCACTTCAATATAATCGCCGAGAGCATCGTTCTGCACATAACCATTAGAAGTATTTTTAACTAAAATACGGGCATAATTGAAATTGCCGTTTGCATCTGTAACTCTTGTGTAGAATATTACACCTGCTGCATCAGCATATTCATTAAGGTCATATAATCTGTAAGAATAAACCATATCATCTACAAGTGATTGAGTTTCATAGGCTTCGTCCAAAGAACCTATTTCATATACTATGTTATTTTGAGCATCTCCACCTAACTGACCTGAATGAGGGTTGCCTGCTGACCAGTTATATTCAATTACGCCTTCGCCGGCAGTACCAAAATGGACTCCGTCTCTGTCATCAAAAGCAAAATTCCAATCGCTACTGCTTGAGATTGATCTTACCATAGGTCCGTCTTCTGTTTCGTCATAAAGGTCAAGCCCGCTCCCAACAGATGATGAGCTGCCGTAAAGTTTGATAGTTTCGCCGAATACTTCAGAGTGTCTTGAAGCCGGAGACCAGTCAATTTCAACCGGTGAACTTGATTCTCCGTTTGAAAATTCAGCAGAAAGAGAAAAAGTATAAACGTCACCTTCAGTTAGATTTGTTACAGTGTATGTATTTCCACTTGCAATAGAGATAGGAGCAGATGTTCCCGGAGTAACGATTAGTGCGTATCCGTCGAACAAATCATCGCTTTCGCTTGGAGAAGCTTCCCATGCAATTTTTACCGTTTCACTGTCAATTGATACCGCTGCAATACTTGCAGGGGGATCGGGTACTTCATTGTTTGGGTCAATCGGATCGTCTGTTGTGTCTTCACAAGATGAAAATATCAATGCTGACATAAGCACAATCACAAACATAGATATTAATTTAGATAATTTCATAATTTTAACTCCAATAGTAATTTGAAAAACATTTGATAATTGCATATGAACGTAATTGAAAATAAATTATTATGATATAAGCTCCAACTCTTTTGCAAGGTTTTCGGTAAGTAATTTACGATTGAATTTATTTGCAAATGAATGGCTTACAGAAGGCAGAGAATTGTTTTTCCACAAATTGTGATATTTATTAAGCCCAAATAACATTTCATCAGTATTTTTAGGGTCGCAAACTACCGATGCACCGGACTCTTCGGCTATTTCTCTGATGTTTCCTTCGGGAGCGCAGGCTATGAATGGCTTGCCCGAACCAATATATTCAAACATTCTGCTTGGTGTAGCAATATTATTTGTAATCATAAACCACAAAATGTCAGACTCCGATAATTTTTGAACGGCTTCTGTGTGAGGCAGATATCCGAGAAGTTCGGTTTCATCTTCAAGATTGTATTTTGAAATCAATGCTTTATGCTCATTTCTCATTACCCCCACAAATCTTGATACAAATTTTCCACTCATATTATTTTGCTTTTTAAATTCAGCAAGGGCTTTCAGGAAGTATTCAGGAGTAAGGTCATCAGGGAAAAGCCCCGAATGAGTGATAGTAAATTTTTCATTCTTTTTATTGCTGCGATTGATGCCGTCAAAATCTTCCGGGTCAAATCCATGTGGAATAATAGCAATATCATCATGAGAAAGATGGGAATATCTTTTGATAAGTTTTTCCTTCATATGTCTTGTGATAACGATGATTTTTGAGGATACATTAAGCACATCGGATTCCAGCCCCGAGCTGTAATTTTTATGAAAAGGTGTAGCATAAAAATAAAATGCGTTATCCACCCACAAATCTCTGTAATCAACTATGAAAGGGATGTCATATTTTTCGGATATTTCTTTAGCTACTAAAAAATCGGTAAATGGCGGAGCCGTAGCAAAAATTGCTTTAATGTCATTTTCTTCTATTGCTTTTTCGCAGGCTTTTATAGCGTGTTTTTTCCAAAGTATTCTGCTGTCCGGCTGAAAAAAAGTTTGCGATATTATACGTAAAAACTTTTGCTTTAATTTTGACGGATATTCTATCACTTCTTCCTGCTCTTTTTTTCCTTTTTTTTTCAGATATTTTGCTACATCTTCTTCGGTTCTGTAAATACTGATTTCATTATGCAGGTCATCAAGCAAGGTATTATCATAAGCGTAATACGCAGGTGAGTTGGTAGTAACCACTACGGGTTCCCATCCGAAATACGGTAAATATTTCACAAACTTGAGAGTTCTCTGAACTCCACTCA
>CAZIXJ010000336.1:0-3745 GCA_964542835.1 uncultured Hyphomicrobiales bacterium | reverse complement strand
GCGGATAGGCGGTATATTTTCTGTTGCACTTTCCATCAGCTCTCCGTTAGGATTACTGTCTTCGAGTTACGAAGCGGGTTGCTCTCCGGAGTTCGGACTTTCCTCATCTTTATAAAAGACGCGGCTGCCCGTTTTCCCCTTTATTAAATATTATCTACGAATTCTTCTGCATCTTCAATTTCTTCAGGTATTAAGATTCTACCAGTATTTTCATCATAAAACAGTACATCCAGATTATTTCTGGCTTCATTAAGTAACTGAGCCGGTACTGTATAGCCCGCACAACTGCCTTTTACTATTTTTACGGCAGCATCTTTATGAGCTAATCTTACCTTTTCGTATATACGAACAGATTCAGGTTTTAATTTGCTGATTATTTTCTCTCTTTTATCTTTAAGCTCTTTCAGTTCTTCGTCCTGCTCATTCAGTATTAAATCAAGCTCAGCCTTTTTTTCTTCGTATTCTTTTTGAGCTTCTTCCATTTCTTGTGTTTGAGTTTCGAGGATGCGGTTGAGATTTTCAATCTTTACGCCTTCATTCCTCATCTGCTCGGATAGCCGTTTGTGCTCACTTTGTATATAGTTGATTTCTTTGGTAATTGCATCAAATTCTTTGTTATTTCTTACATCAAACTGTTGCTTGTTAAGCTTGTCTTCTTTTTCTTTTAACTCCACA
Organism: uncultured Hyphomicrobiales bacterium; assembly: GCA_964542835.1. Classification (GTDB taxonomy): domain Bacteria; phylum Bacteroidota; class Ignavibacteria; order Kapaibacteriales; family UBA2268; genus CAZIXJ01. The sequence goes on along the minus strand of CAZIXJ010000336.1, from coordinate 3,070 downwards.
AGCGTTACTTTGGCTTTCTTACTGAAATCTTTAATGTCTTGAATTAATTGTTCAGTCTCTTCTTTTACCAGTTTCTTTTCTTTGTAAAGAGTTTCCTTGTCTTTCACATGCAACGGAAGGTCGCCGTAATCTTCCAAAAGTTCATCTAAAAGCTCGTCTATATAAGACAGTGCTGCGATATAGTGAATTTCCTGCATTCTTAATACCACCGTTATTTATTAATTAAATAATTATTTTGTCTGATTAAATATTTTTCAGTATCCGGATAGTATTTTACCGGATTTGTAAGTACTTCTGTTTGTTCAATAATAATATCATCAGGGAGCTTATGAGATATAAGCTCTTTCATCCCCTGAGCTACAAATTGCTCCATCTCATAATGACCGGGGTCAATTATCATCATTTGTCCCGATATGTAATGAAATTTGTGATAGCTTACATCAGCGGTAATAAAGGCATCAGCCTGCGTTTTAATTGCGTCATCTATAAAAGAAGCACCGCTGCCGCCCAATATTGCTACTTTTTTTATCTTATTTTTTGTATAATTATATCTCAGCGGTGATTTCATTATCTTGCTTACTTTTTCAAGAAAATCATCTAGTAATAATTCTGTTGCAAATTCACCGACTACTCCCATTCCTTTTGTTTCGTAATTTTCATCAGGTACCAAAAAGGAATTATTAATTAAATTTAGTTTATCAGCTATTATTTTGCTTGTTCCATTTTCAAATGCATCAAAAGATGTATGTACCGAAAAAAGATTAATATCATTTTTTATAATTTTTTTGGTTAGCCTGCCAACTCTTTCGCTGTTTTCAATTTTTTCAAGTGGCATAAAAATTAGTGGATGGAATGTAATTATTGTATCAATATTAAGTTTTTTAGCTTCTTCTATTACTTCATCGGTTACTTCGAGTGTAGTTAGTATTTTTCTGACAGGTGCTTCGCTGCCTTCAATTTGCGTCCCGATTCTGTCTCCATTCATGGCAGTTTCGGGAGGTAAAAGTTTCTTCAAAATCTCAGATAATTCTCTGAAAAGCATAATATTCGCTACTATTTTTTTTATTATTACTAAAAACCTTAAATAATATTATTTCAAAATTGTAATAATATTATCAACAAAATTACAAAACTTTCTCAACTAATACAATTTAAACAAATAAGAAATCGTTTTTTACAGAGATTGTAGCATAATATTTTAATTTAATTTTATGAAAAAAATAATAATAATTTTATTTTTCACTTTGCATTTTACGGCTACCGCACAGATTGCAGGTGAAAAACCATCTGAATTTGATAATGATACATTGTTTATTTTTGAATCTCCACGTCCATTAATAGATTATGATAAATTATCCGGCTCAATTAGTTCCGCAGTAGGTTTGGATATTTTGATTACTACCTCAGGCTTCGGTGGAGGTATGTTTTATCACAGATATATCAATAAAGAATGGTTACTTTTTGGAGAAATGTTTATGGCGGGTGCAAGAAATTCCGATGAATGGGATAAATGGAATAACTGGGGTGATAACGATTATTATTGGAGAATAAAGGATAAAATCAACAGACTATACAGAATACCATTTACTTTTGGTGTCCAGAAATTTTTATTCAGAGAAAAACTGCAAAATTCCTTCAGACCTTATCTTTCGCTTGGAGCCGGACCTGCACTGATTTTTGCTGTGCCTTATTCCAATGACAGGGACCCTCGCGCCAAACCCATAAACTTCTTTTCTGCCCTTGATGAAACGGACATTTACGTAAGACCAAACATTAGTGCATCTTTCGGGGCATATATTACTTCCGGAAATTCTGCTATGATAGGAGTAAATTTTAAGTATTCTTATATTCCCTTTGGTGGCGATGGACTTGAATCAATAAAAAATATTCCGATTGATAATTTTGGTGGTGTAATACTATCACTTAGTATTGGCAAATTTTACTGATTATGAACCGGTAATGTAAAAGTAATTTCCGTACCTACGTTTTCTTTGCTGTTTATTTTGAATTTTCCTTCGTGCAGCTCTACTAATTTTTTTGCTATGGCAAGCCCCAGCCCTATCCCCTGCTGTTCGTAGATATTCCTCTGAAACTGCACCAGTGCTCCTACATTTTTAAGCTGATCTTCGCTCATTCCTCTGCCCTGATCTTTTATGGAAACTATGAAATAATTATTCTTCATTTCTGATTTAATTTTTATTTCAGTCCCTTTTTTAGAGAAGCTCATTGCATTATCTACCAGCTCATCAATAATTTTATGAAAACTTTCGGAAGAAATTTCAATTGTAATATCATCAATTTCATTTTTAAACTTGAGGTCATCTTCTCTTGAGTATTTTGAAGCGATAAATTCAGCAATATCATGCATCATTGCAGAAGGCTCGGGCGTTTTAAATGCTCGCAGGCTTCTTCTCTTTTCGGGATTATATGCATAGAATTCTATTCTTGTATATATAAGATAATTTTCGGTAATTTTAAGCAATCTGCGTGAAGATTCCAAAATATCTTCCGAAAGCTCATGTATTTCTTCTGAAACAATTGATTTGTGATTTTCATTCATATATTTTGCCGAGCCGATTACCTGATTAAGTACAGTCCTGAATTCGTGCGGCAGAGTATTGGTAACGCTCATACCTACTTCATCTACTTTATCCTGTAACTGCTTTTCGAGATGAGAAGTTTTTTTCCACTGTGAATTGATTGCCGCTATAAGCTCTTCTCTGTTAAAAGGCTTTACGAGATAATCGTCAGCTCCTTTTTCCATCCCTAACCTCATATTCTTCTTTTCAGTAAAAGCAGTGAGGAAAATAAAGGGAGTAGTAAGAGTATCTGAATGAGACCTTACTTTGTCAAGCACTTCATATCCGTCCAGCTCAGGCATTGAAATGTCGCATAATATCAGATCAGGCTTTTCTGATACTGCTTTTTCAAATCCAATTTTGCCATTTGGAGCCGTAATCACCTCATATCCTTCAAATTGAAGCAATGTAGTAGTGCTTTCCAAAATAAATTCAGGGGTCTTGTGCTCCAGGGTGCGAAGCAGCTTGGTCTGCATGGAGAGCGGCATGTC
>CAZIXJ010000335.1:0-3749 GCA_964542835.1 uncultured Hyphomicrobiales bacterium | reverse complement strand
TGCTTACATATTTAAAGAAATATCTGCGTTATCAATCAGTTTAATCATATCTCTGACTGCTTGGTCTAAACCTACAAAAACGGCTTTGCTGATAATTGAATGACCAATACTTAATTCATCTATTTCCATTATCCCTGCCAGAGGCTTCACGTTAAAATAATCAAGACCGTGTCCGGCAGCAATATTCAAATCATTATCAAAAGCATATCTGCAAGCTTCTTCAATTCTTAAAATTTCATCATATTTTTTAGGAGAATTTTTGAGGTTTGCATATACTCCGGTATGAAATTCCACCATATCTCCGCTTGCCTGTAAAACTGCGTCTATTTGCCTTTCGTCAGGTTCTATAAAGTAACTTACTTCTATTCCTTTCTCGTGCATACGTTCAGATAATGCTCTGAACCGTTGAATATCCGAAGCAACATCAAGTCCGCCTTCAGTTGTAAGCTCCTGTCTTTTTTCGGGAACGATGGTTACCAGTTCGGGAACAGTTTTTAAAGCAATTTTGATAATTTCCTCATTTGCAGCCATTTCCAAATCAAGTTTGGTTCTTACTACTTCCCGAAGTGCAGCAAGGTCTCTGTCATTAATGTGCCTCCTGTCTTCTCTTAAATGGCATACAATACCTTCAGCCCCTGCTAATTCTGCAATTATTGCACCAGCAACCGGGTCAGGTTCATTGCCGCCACGTGCATTTCTAATGGTGGCAATATGGTCGATATTAACATTTAATCTCATCTTTTATCCTCTATTTTAAATTAATAAACTTGCAATAGTTGTAGTCAATAAATTTGCAAAAGCTCCTACTATCATAGCTTTTACTCCGAGACTTGCAATTTCATCTTTTCTGTTGGGAGCCATACCGCTTAATCCGCCAATCTGGATTGCTATTGAACCTATGTTTGCAAATCCGCATAAAGCAAAAGTGGAAAGTGTTGCGGTTCTCTCTGAAATTGCACCGTCTTGTATCATTTGAGCAAGGTCTGCATAAGCTATAAATTCATTTATACTGAGCTTCGTACCAAATAGACTTCCGAATATTTTGGCTTCATCGGCAGGAATACCTACAAGATAGGCAAACGGTTGAAAAATATAGCCGAGAAATTCTTTGAGTGATGATGGAAAGTAATCAAAACCCCAGGATGAAAACAATCCTGATAAAGAACCAAGCCCTGCATCTACAACAGTAATCAATGAAATAAATGCCACAACCATAGCCATAATATTCAAAGCGAGTTTCAGACCGTCTCCTGCTCCGTTGGTTAGTGCAACAATAGCATTTCCGGATTTTTCTACTTCAAAATTTTTAAGTTTTATTGTATCCTTTTTTGTTGATTCTTCAGGAGGTATAAGAACTTTTGAGAGCATAAGCCCTCCGGGAGCAGAAATAATTGAGGCAGTAACAAGTATAGTTGCTGAAATCCCCATCTGAACAAAAGCAGCCAGCACTCCTCCTGCAATAGTAGCAAATCCGACTACCATAATTGAATTCAATTCAGACCTCGATACTCTCGGCAAATAATGCTTTACAAGAAGAGGGGCTTCTGTCTGACCAATGAAAATGTTGGCACTTGCTGAGAGAGATTCCACACCCGTTGTACCCATAGTTTTTTGCATTATGTAAGCCATACCGAATACAAGTCTCTGCATTATTCCCCAATGATAAAGCAAAGATACTACCGAACTGAAAAATATAATAGTTACAGATACTATTATAGCAAACTGAAATCCGAATAATTCATTTTTCTCAGGCTTTATTGCGTTTCCAAAAAGAAAATTGGCACTTTCAAGTGAATAATTTAAAAATGTATTTATCTGCTCTCCAAGCCATTGAAAAAGAGTAACTCCGGCAGGCACATTGAGAATAAAAACAGCCATAGAAAATTGAAGAATCAATCCCCAAATTACAATTCTCCAGGGGAATTTTCTTTTATTTTCCGACAAAATCCAGATAATAAAAAATATCACCAAAATTCCAATTACCGCAAATATTCTCGTCATTATTCCACCGTTACACTTTTTGCAAGATTTCTCGGTTTATCTATGTCTTTACCCAATTCAAGCGCCGTATAGTAAGCAAGTAATTGTAATGGTATTACGTTAAGAACAGGTGATAATACCGGAATAGTTTCAGGAATGTAAATAACATGATTAGCTACATCGGCAATTTTTTTATCGCCTTCATTTGCTATTGCTATTATCCTACCCTTTCTTGCTTTTACCTCTTCAATATTAGAAATTAATTTATCATAGATTTCATCTTTATTGGCTATGAAAACAACCGGCATATTCTCATCAATCAGAGCTATCGGACCGTGCTTCATTTCTGCAGCAGGATATCCTTCGGCGTGAATATAGGAAATCTCTTTCATTTTCAATGCACCTTCGAGTGCTACAGGATAATTCAAACCTCTGCCAAGATATAAATAATTTCTCACATTTGCATATTCGTGAGCAATATTCTTAATATATTCTGCTTTATCAAGAATACTTTTTATTTTATCAGGTAATTTCAATAATTCCGATGCAATTTTTCTCCCTTCAATCTGAGATAGATTTTTAGTTCTGCCAAGAGCTACAGCAAGGAGTAAAAGAACCATTACCTGAGATGTAAATGCTTTTGTAGAAGCTACTCCTATTTCAGGACCTGCGTGAATATAAATCCCGGCTTCTGTTTCACGTGCTATACTGCTGCCTACCACGTTTACAAGCCCCAGCACAGTAGCTCCTTTTTGCTTGGCTTCTTTCACTGCGGCAAGAGTATCGGCTGTTTCACCACTTTGAGAAATTGCAAATACAACATCATTTTCGAAAAGTACAGGATTTCTGTATCGAAATTCGGATGCATATTCTATTTCCACAGGAATCTGAGCCAGATTTTCAATAAGATATTCACCTACAAGCGCCGCATGCCAGGAAGTACCGCAGGCTGTAATAATAATGCGATTAGCCTGCTTTATTTTTTCCATTACGTTGCGAAGACCTCCGAGCTTTACGTTACCTTCGTCAGGCAGCAGTCTGCCTCTGTATGCATCTCTAATTGTTTCTGTTTGCTCAAAAATTTCTTTCAGCATAAAATGTTCGAAACCGCTCTTCTCAATTTGCTCTATGCTGAACTCAATTTCTTCTATTCTGTTATTGGTTTTTTCATTATTTATCGTTTTAGTTGAAAAACCATCTCTTCTGATAATTGCCATTTCATTATCAGAAAGATAAATTACCTGATTAGTATGATGTACTATAGCTGCTGCATCAGAAGCAATGATATACTCTTCATCGCCTATACCGAATACCAACGGAGAACCTCTTCTTGCAGCTACTATTGTGTCAGGCTCATCCGAAGATAATACAAGTATTCCAAATGTACCATCCACTTCTGATAGCGCTATTCTTACTGCATATTCAAGGTCATTTACTTTTTCGTAAATAGAACCGATAAACACTGCCAGAACTTCTGTATCAGTAGAAGAATAAAAATTGTACCCGTCTTCAGTCAGCTTTTGCTTAATAGCTGCATAATTTTCAATTATTCCATTGTGCACAATAGAGATTCTTCCTGAATTATCAGTATGAGGATGTGCATTGATATCATTCGGAAATCCATGAGTAGCCCATCTTGTGTGAGCTATTCCAATAGTTGAATGCTTAAGTTTTTCCTGATATTCATCTGCATATACAATTTTTTCAAGTTCGGAAACTTTTCCCTGTTTTTTACGGACTTGAATATCTTTCCCATCAAATACTGCAAT
>CAZIXJ010000334.1:0-3749 GCA_964542835.1 uncultured Hyphomicrobiales bacterium | reverse complement strand
TACTTCATCACTCTGGCGAATCTTTCGATTGCCCAGTCAATTTCTTCTTTTGTAATTACAAGTGGTGGAGCTACACGGATAATATTTACGTGTGTTTCCTTGCATAGTATTCCTTCTTCTTTCAGAGCTTCTGTAAACTGTCGGGCTTTTTTATTTAAAACTATTCCTATCCACAAACCTCTGCCTCTTACGAAGTCAATGTGAGGACTGTTCATTTCTTCGAGCTTTTTCATAAAATAGTCCCCAAGCTCATTTGAACGTTGTATCAAATTTTCTTTTTCTATTACTTCAAGGGCTGCTACTGCAACTGAAGCACCAAGAGGATTACCGCCGAAAGTTGAGCCGTGTTCACCCGGTTTTATAGTAAGCATTACTTCTTTGTCTGCAAGCACTGCAGAAACAGGGTAGTATCCTCCTGATAGAGCTTTACCGATAATTACGATGTCAGGTCTTACGCCTTCCCATTGGTGAGCGAATAATTTACCACTTCTGCCAAGTCCTGACTGAATTTCATCAGTAATGAAAAGTACATTGTTTTCTTTACAAACCTGCTCAATTTCTTTAAGATAACCTTCAGGAGGAATTACTACTCCGCCTTCGCCCTGAATAGGCTCTACCATTACGGCAGCGGTGTTTTTATTGATTTTTACTTTCAAATCGGTAATATTTCCATATTCATGAAGCGGGAAAGCTTCTGAGCAGTATGGACCGAAACCGTAATTAGAAGAAGGATCATCAGAAAAACCTACGATAGTAGTAGTTCTGCCATGAAAATTACCAGTGGCAACGATAATTTCAGCTTTATCTTTTTCTACGCCTTTTACTTCATAAGCCCATCTTCTTGCAAGTTTAAGAGCCGTTTCCACAGCTTCTGCACCTGAGTTCATAGGCAATGACATATCATAGCCGGTCATATCGTGCAATTTTTTGTAAAGGTTTGGCAACTGGTCATTGCGGAATGCACGGCTAGTAAGAGTTACTTTTTCAGCTTGATTTTTAAATGCTTCAAGAATATCAGGATGGCAATGCCCCTGATTAACCGCTGAATATGCAGCAAGGCAATCAAGATATTTTTTACCGTCCACATCTTCCACCCAAACTCCTTTTGCTTCTTTGATTACTACATCCAACGGATGATAATTATGGGCGCCGTATTCATTTTCAATTTTGATATAATCTTGTGTGTTCATATATTTTTTCCTTATATTTTATTATTGTCAAATAACATAGTTAAAAGAGCCATTCTTACGTAAAGCCCGTTTTTAGCCTGTCTGAAATATGCGGCTCTGGGATCAGTATCCACCTCGTGAGATATTTCCACTGATCTAGGCAAAGGATGCAAAATTTTTGCATCATATTTCATTTTCTGAAGCATAGATTTATCAATATTATAAACTGATAAATCAAGTTCATTTTCAAGTCTTGCTCTGTCAATTCTCGTTTGATATGCAATATCAACCTTATTGATAATATTTTCAGTGTTGTTGGAAAGAACGTATTTCACGTTTTTTCTATCCAGATATTCAAGAATATCCGGTTTTATTTGTAATTCATCAGGAGCAATAAAATAAAGAACTACTCTGTCGAATTTTGCTAACAGATAAGCAAGAGAACGAACAGTTCTACCATTATCCAATGCCCCGATAAATGCAATAGAAAGCCCATCCATAGTATGAGTTTCATTGTAAATAGTGTATAAATCAAGAAGAGCCTGAGTAGGGTGCTGACCTCCTGAACCGTCTCCCGCATTAATTACAGGAACATGAGATACAGCAGCAGCACGCTTTGCACCACCTTCTTCAAGATGTCTCAAAACTATTACATCAGATAAATCACTGATGATTTTAATTGTATCTTCCAATCTTTCGCCTTCTATCTCAGACGAAAACTCCTGTGCCTGCTCAGTAGAAAGTACTTTTCCGCCAAGTCTGTACATTGCCGCTTCAAATGAAAAACGTGTTCTTGTAGATGGTTTGTAAAAGAGATTAGCCATAATTCGGTTTTCATAATCTCTCGTACCGCCTCTTGCAACGATTTTTTTCATTTGATTTGCTCGTTCGAAAAGTTCCATAATCTTTGGAACTGTAAATTGTTGTGATTCTACAACGTGCTTTAAATCCATAATTGTTCCTGCTTATATTTTAAGAAACAAATTTTATTGTTTTTTATTTCACACCTCCTTCCCAAACTCCGATTTGGGAAGGCAGGCATTATTTTATTTAAGCCCCGATGGGTAAACCCAACGGTTACCTGTTTATATCAATATTCTTCAAAGAACATCAATCCCTCTATTCTATTTTTTAACCATAGGGTTAACCCTACAGTTTAGATTGCTCAATTCAATTACCACGAGTTTTATCTCGTGGTTAGAATTTAATTAGAGAAAATGGCTTTAGCCAAACTCATCCACGACTTAAAAGTCGTGGCAATTCAAATTGGATACTTCGAATCCGCTCAGTGTCCCCTTGTATTATGTCCACCTCCGTCCCTGTGGTTGCTGAGCGTAGTCGAAGTACGGGACACCTCCGCCGGCGGAGGATAATTAAATTCCCCTCTTGAGGGGTGGTTTTGAAAATCTGTGATTTTCAAAAGCGGGGTGGAATTTATTTTCAAAGAACATCAATCCCTCTGCTCACTTCGCTCACTTCTCCCTTTAGAAAAGGGAGAAATCTGTTACCACGAGTTTTATCTCGTGGTTAAGAATTGAATTGAGAATATGGCTTTAGCCAAACTCATCCACGACTTAAAAGTCGTAGCAATTCAAATTGGACACTTCGGCTCCGCTCAGTGTCCTCTTGTATTATGTCCACCTCCGTCCCTACGGGACACCTCCGCCGGAGGAGGATAATCTTTATTTTCAAAGAAACTATTTTTTCTTAATTGTATGTTTAAATTTCAATACTGCAAAATTCAATTCAATTGATGTTTCGCTTTCACTCAAGTCCAAATCATCAGCAAAAATATCAGAGATTATTTCACCGCTTTTCTGCATATAATTCTTCTTCTTATCTTCATCTTCTACTTTTGTAAGTGCATGCATCGTTCTTCCAAGTTCACGTGTTTTTGCAAATGTCTCAATTATTGAAATTGTAGTTTCAGTTGCTTTAGGACTTTTCAGTATCGTCGCAAGCATATAAAGACCTTTTTCAGTAAATGCATTTGGATAACCCGATGAATGCTTAAGTTTGGATAAGTGGTCGAAATTTTCGACCAGTTCCATTTTTTCATTTTTATCTAATTTAATAATATATCCATGAGGAAACTTTTCGGGATTATTCTTTACTGCTTCATTAATCCTTTTCGTTTCAACGCCATAAATATCAGCAACATCACTATCAATTATTACTTTTTCATTTCTGACAGTAATAATTTTTTCTTCAATATTTTCAATTTTTACAATTTGATTTTTCATAATAGAAAATTCTTAAATTAATAAAAAACAATCCCTCTGTTCGCTTCGCTTACTTCTCCCTTTAAAAAAGGGAGAAATCTGTTGCCACGAGTTTTATCTTGTGGTTAGAATTTAATTAGAGAAAATGGCTTTAGCCAAACTCATCCACGACTTAAAAGTCGTGGCAATTCAAATTGGATACTTCGAATCCGCTCAGTGTCCCCTTGTATTATGTCCACCTCCGTCCCTGTGGTTGCTGAGCGTAGTCGAAGTACGGGACACCTCCGCCGGCGGAGGATAATTAAATTCCCCTCTTGAGGGGTGGTTTTGAAAATCTGTGATTTTCAAAAGCGGGGTG
>CAZIXJ010000333.1:0-3758 GCA_964542835.1 uncultured Hyphomicrobiales bacterium | reverse complement strand
AATCACATAGCGCCTGTAATCGCTCAGACTGCTTATGCTTTTCCGGATGAAAAACACAGAATTATCAAAGCCGGATTTAACGGCTATCTTTCCAAGCCTATCAGGAAAGAAATGCTCGTAATAGAATTATTAAAAATATTTGACAATTAATAGTCTTTATTTTGAAGTTTGCTTCCAAAAATCATTTTTCTTACAAATGAATATTCTTCATTTCGTATTTTTAGATTTTATTCCTGATTACTAATGTTTTAACTGATGAAAAAATCAATATTTTTTTGAAGAAATAGCAGCAAATCTATTAACTTATTAACTGATTTTACAATAAAATTATTATTATTCTAAAAAATATATTATTTTTGTCTTTTAAGATATTATTAATTTTGATATATGATTATGAAAGTGAACTCTTTAACAAAGCTAAGTCTGTCAGGTATTGAGTATTATGCCTATCATGGCGTAAGACCCGAAGAAAGAAAGCTCGGCGGCAAATATGAAATAAATCTTGATTTATTTTACGATTCCACAATTGCTGTATTAAAAGACAGCATAGAACACGCTCTAAATTATGAAGAAGCGGTATTCGTAGTTTCAGAAGTAATGAGCAATGAATATATACTGATTGAAACAATTGCAAATGAAATACTTAATATGTTGATAGACAGATTTCCCACACTTCAGAAAGCAACAGTAGAAGTAAAAAAATACAATGTTCCGATGAGGCGAATCATTGAATATGTATCTGCTCAGCAAACTATCGAAAGAAATGCAAAATAAGAAGCACAACATATTACTTTCAGTTGGTTCCAATACCGGAAAAAGTATTGTAACCATCAACCGGTCAGTGAAGTTGATTTCAAATTCAGACAGAATTTTCAATTTGAGGTTTTCATCTTTTTATAATACATCACCTGTTGGTTACACCCAACAGAATGATTTCATTAATGCAGCAATATTTGCTGAAACTACATTTAATCCTGAAGAATTGCTCTTTTTTTTGAAATCAATTGAATACTCACTTGGCAGAAAAGTGAGAAAACGCTGGCACGAAAGAGAAATTGACATTGATATTATTCTTTTCGGAAACCTTGTAATTAATTACAGAAGACTTACTATTCCTCACAAGGAAATGTATAAAAGAATGTTCGTACTTTCTCCTGCCAATGAAATTGCTCCTGATTTCCTGCATCCCGTGCTGAATAAAAATATAAATGAACTTTATCGTGCTTATAAAGGTAACGAAAAAGTAATAAAAATGTAAATATATGAATTCATTATTTGAAGATAAAGTCAATCTCACAGCACCTCTTGCAAGCAGAATGCGTCCGAAAACGATAGACGATATTGCAGGTCAGCAGCATCTGTTGGGAGAAAACGCTCCAATTCGTAAGCTGATTAAAAACAAATCCATACATTCGATGATTTTATGGGGACCTCCCGGCGTAGGAAAAACTACAATAGCACTTGTGCTTGCTAATGAACTGGACTATGAGTTTATGCAGCTGTCAGCAGTAGATGCGGGAGTGAAGCAGGTAAGAGAAATTATTAAATCAGCCGAAAATTCCAAGTTTTCCGGCAGGGAAACTATTCTTTTTATTGATGAAATTCACAGATTCAACAAATCACAACAGGATGCATTGCTACATTCTGTAGAAAACGGTATAATTACCCTGATAGGAGCAACTACTGAAAATCCTTCATTTGAAGTTAATTCAGCACTGCTGAGCAGATGTCAGGTATTTAGGCTGAGAGATTTGGATGATAATGATGTAAAAACAATTATTCATAAGGCAATTAGTGAAGATGTAAGATTATCCGGAATGGAAATAGAAATTTCTGACTTCGATTTTCTTCTGAAAATATCCGGCGGTGATGCCCGAACGGCACTCAATGCACTTGAGCTTGCTATTAAACTGAGTAATCACAAAAATAAAATAATAATAGATAAAGAGCTGCTAAGCCGTGCATTGCAACAAAAGATTGCTCATTACGACAAAAAAGGTGAAAATCACTATGATACAATTTCCGCTTTTATCAAATCAATGAGAGGTTCTGCTCCTGATGCCGCTTTATTTTGGCTCGCCAAGATGCTTGATGCAGGAGAAGACCCAAAGTTTATTGCCCGGCGACTCATAATATTTGCGAGTGAAGATGTGGGAAATGCCGATGTATATGCAATTACACTTGCCAATGAAGTATTCCGTGCAGTAGAAATAATCGGTATGCCCGAAGCAAGAATTAATCTTGCTCAGGGTGTTACCTATCTCGCATCCTGTCCAAAATCAAATGCTTCATATATTGCAATTGATTCAGCTATGGATGATATTAGGAATGGTGTATCTGCAGAAGTCCCTCTTCATCTGCGTAATGCACCTACAAAACTTATGAAGCAGGAAGGATACGGAAAAGAATACAAATATCCTCATGATTTTCCCGATAATTTTGTTTCTGAAAACTACTTCCCTAATAATTTCCCACCAAAAAAATATTACAACCCCGGCTCATTCGGCAAAGAAAAGCAATTCAAAGAAAGGCTGGAAAGACTTTGGAATATTAAGGACACTGATAAATAAAAAAACAATGTATTTCTGAATCGTCTTATATTTATGTATTTTTAATGATTAATATGGAGTAAATAATGAAAAGACTGGACGGAAAGAAAGTAGTAATCACAGGTGGCTCAGGTGGAATAGGCTCGGCAACTGCCCGAAGGATGATAAATGAAGGTGCAGAAGTATTAATAGTAGATATAGATGAAAAAGGTCTCGAGAATGTGGCAAAGGAAATTAATTCTCCTGATTTACACATTTTTACGGCAGACGTAACTAAAGAAGAGCAGGTGAAATCCTATGCTCAAAAAGCAGGAGAATTATTCGGAAATGTCGATGTATTCTTCAATAATGCCGGATTTGAAGGAGATGTGAAGCCTCTCGATGAATATCCTTTAGAAACATACCATAAGGTAATGGATATTAACGTAAATGGCGTTTATTACGGATTAAGACATATATTTCCATTAATGAAAGAAAAAGGCGGTTCGGTGATAATCACATCATCGGTAGCAGGTATGATGGGAACTGCAAATGTACTCCCTTATGTGGCAAGTAAATACGCCACGAACGGTATGATGCGGTCTGCCGCACTGGAGGGGGCGCAGTATAAGATTCGTGTAAATACTATAAACCCTTCTCCTGTAGATAACAAAATGATGCGTTCGCTGGAAGAAGGATTTTCTCCAAATCAGTCTGAAGAAGCCAAAAAGAGCTTCGAGCAGGCAATTCCTCTTGGTAGATATGCTACAAATGATGAAGTGGCATCGCTTGCCCTGTTTCTGGCAAGTGATGAAAGCAGTTTCATTACCGGTACTGTAAATCCGATAGACGGCGGAATGACTGCCTAAATTCATTAATCCGCTTTTGATATTATTTCAAAACCTCCCGCACTGTATCTTTAACTTTCAGGACGGGAGGTTTTTTTTTATTGAGGATTTACTTTCTATTGTGCTGAGCAAACTCATATAAAGTTTCCATAGTGCCGGTACTTCAGGCGACCCCGTCTGAAGAGATAACAAAAATTCACCAGTCCTTATACTAAGTTGCGTTCAAAGAAACAATTCATCAAACTTTTTAAATATGTTTCCTTTTCTATTGCCCCGAGTTTTAACTCGGGGTGTGTAATGAGTTGGTGTTAAACGGCTTTAGCCAAACAAAACCAAGACTAAAAGAAGATGTGTGAAAAGTCAATAAATGCAAATTTACATT
>CAZIXJ010000332.1:0-3765 GCA_964542835.1 uncultured Hyphomicrobiales bacterium | reverse complement strand
TAATTAACAATAATCGACTTTTTTTAATACGGGAGGTAAACGGTGGGCACAAGGATGTGCGTTTTTTTTCTTGCTCACCTTTAGTAAAAATGAAAAGAAATGCTGTCCCGGGCAGCTTATTGTTTTGTTTAATTATTATGAGGTGAGTAATGGAACTCATTATTTCTATCCTGATTTATTTGGGCGCATTAGTTCCGAATAACGACTATACTATTGACGAAGTCCATATGCTGGAAGCTGAAAACAATGCTAAGATTGAAGCTGTTCAGCAGGATGAAGAACTGACTAACGAAATTTATCAATCAAATTTGGATAATTTCATCTTAGATCAGGACAAAGGAGTGGTCGAAGTATGGGAAGATGGCGAAGAAGAACTAATTTATGATTAAATTATTAAAGTCGCCCGGGTTTATCTTGGGCGACTTTTTACTTTATAGTGTGATTTTTTTTAATTGTTTGTTTGAAATTTCCTTGCAGGGATTTTCAAAGTAAAAGTAGTTCCTTTGCCGACTTCACTTTCTACGTAAAGTTCACCGTGATTTTTGTGAGCGAGTTCGTAGCAGAGAATAAGCCCGAGGCCAGTACCTTCTTCATTGTCAGTACCGGGAGTAGTATGATGGCTGTCAATTCTGAATATTTTATCCATATCCTTTTTGCTCATACCAACACCTGTATCCGATACGTAAAGAAAAGTATCATTATCTATAATTTCAGATTTTAAAGTAATAGTACCGGCTTTAGGTGTAAATTTTATGGCATTGGAGAGAAGGTTTCGCAGAATAGTATTAATTATGTTGGTATCGCCATAGCAGGTAGTTCCCGGTTTGATTCTGTTTTTTACGATAACGCCTTTTTCTTTTGCTCTTGTATAAATAAGGTCAGCATTCAGTTCAGAAAGCAGATACAAATCCATTTCTTCAGGATTGTAGGTAATTACTCCTCTTTGTATTCTCGACCAGTGGAGGAGATTTTCGAGTAATTTGAATAGCTTGTGAGCAGATTCATTAAGATTTTCAGCAAAAAGTTTGATTTCAGATTTGTCGAGGTCAGCAATGTCTTTAGATAAAATATCGCTGTAACCGAGTAAGCTCTGAAATGGAGTTTTCAGGTCGTGAGCAATAATAGAGAAGAATTTATCTTTACTTGCATTAAGCATTTTCAGTTCTTCCTGCTGCTCATATAGTTTGCTGTTGAGCATAATCTGTTCTGAGGCGTTTTCCTCGATTATTTCTCTGTTCAGCTGCATTTCTTCAATTAAATTTGCAATTTCCGATTCTCTTTTTAATTTATCATCAACATTTGTCAATACAAGCAAGTAAAAAACTGAATTAAACTGATGAATTTTAGTAATGTTTATTTCAAGAGTCATTGTGTTTTCGTCAATGTCATTTGCACCGACCAGCATATTCATATGCTTTTCACTGCTTTGTGAAAAATTAACCAAATGCTCAATAAAATCATCATATTCTTCAGGATTTATAAAGTCCTTAAGTTTCTTAATTGTTTTTGAACCGAATAATACTTTTAAGAAATGATTTTGTTTAACGATTTCAAATTCATTATTAAGAGTAATTACTCCGGCATTGATTGAATCAAATAAGTTTTTATAGCAGGTGAGATTATTAATTTGTTCTATAGAATTGACGATTTGAGAATAATTGAATGTTACATATTCTAAATAAGTGGAAAAATTTGCAATGAAATTTTCAGTTTCAAAAAAATAAATACCTCTCAAATGTGCAAACTTTTCAAAATTTATTTTTTCATTATTCCGAAAAAGTATAATAACAGGTGAATCAGCAGTAATATTGCTCAATTTGGAAATTTGTTCATCACTAATATTATAAATTGTGAGATATTCAATGATTAAAGGCTCATTGATTTTAATTTCCTTTTTTGAAATACTATTCAAACTATTCTCAATTTTAATTTCAGAGAATATAATATTTCTATTGACTAAACTGTCTGTAATTTCAGAATTATTTTTTAGATTGTTATCTAAATAAATTTTTTTAACTTGCATAAAATAAATTTATCCTTAATGTAAAAGTTAATATAGTACCTAAATTCCCAATGTAGAAAAATGGCATATATAGTTATCATAGCAATAATGAATAATTTCTAAATTAATATGGAAACATCAGGAATAATTTACCCGATTTTATATTATGATGCCAAGAAAAAGTGATTTTTTGTATTTATATGTTGGTAATTTGGTAATCTTGCGGTCTATTGTAACCGCATTTTCGGAATTAAGCGCACTGAACCATTGATTTACTGTAAATCATCGTTTTTTTTATGCAAATGTTAATTGTTTGACTAAGGATTCTATTTTTCGCCACCGATGACGATAATAATAACCCCTGCTCATCTTTGCAATAGTCTGCCGACCTGTTTTTATTACCTTTGATGCAACACTGATAAACCATCTCCTAAATGTGTCAGGCTCTTCATGCCATGTGTACTCATCTGTTAATTTGCGCAGCCAAATGCTGGTATTATAAGCCATTACACTCATTAACCATAATGTTTCATTAGCGAAAAATTTATCTGTTAATAATTTTCCTCCATACATTTGATTTTTTACGTGTTCTATCCAGTTCTCACTCGTCCCCCGATCGCCATACAATTTATGTATTTGCAATGGGTTGTCAGGCTCATTGGTGCAATAGCAAAAATATTCATATTCTTTTACAGGAAAAAGCATATTTTCTGTCTCTACTTCTTTTAGTATTCTTAATGCGTAAAAGTGCCTTGCTTTTTTCCAGCTTTCAGGACGATATTGAAAATCACAGATTTCATAACCCGGCATATATGGCACCGATTTCCATTGCTGAGATGACAAAACACTGCTGAGATTCCTGATTTTTACTTTGAACAAATATTTTACGTTTTTATAATTTTCGATTGTTTCTATTATCTTTTCGCTGAAAAATCCACTGTCTCCACGGATGAGAAGTGATTTGATTCTGTTCGGCACTAATCTCATCATCTCCTTTATAAATTCTTCTGCGTTGTTTGATGTATAGGCGTCTCCGCTGCGTAACCAACTCAATATGCATTCTCGGGTACTGTTTAAAAATGCCATCAGAGGATGATAACTTTTTGCCCCTTTTTTATGACTGTTGAAACCTTTTGCTGCGCCTTCCTGATTGCCATAGACCGTTTTTACTGTTGAATCAATATCAATTATATCTTCACGTGTCTTTAACTTTTGGTGTATTTTACAGGATAATATTGAATTGACTTCCATCAGATAATTATTTGATGCCATCGTAAATCTTTTTAAACGGTCTGAAATGGTTGAATCGCTTATTCTTTTTTTGATGTTTAAAAGCTCTTGTAATAAAGGATCCCGAGAAAAATTATCTATTTTCAAAATACTGTTTTCACCGCTTAGCAAACCATATATTATGGTTAGCAGGATTTGAGCATTTGAAAAATGTGTGTTATTCTCAAGTTTTATCGGAACTGCATTAAATAAATGTTCTATGCCGATTTTGTTCAGAAATCGATGAAAGGATAGTAATCCGGTATTTTGTGTTACGCTTGTTGCACTAAATTCAGTTTTAATTTCTTTGTTCGATATTTTTTTACTATATTTGCTCATTGAAAAGGTGCTATTTGTTTTACATATTTTTGTTCTTTTAACTATTTCAAATATAAGTAATTATAGCACCTTTTCAAAATTTTAGTTTTAGGAATTTAGGTTATATTCTATCATACATATTTCTCAAAGATTTCAAATGAATTTCTTAAGTTTAT
>CAZIXJ010000331.1:0-3766 GCA_964542835.1 uncultured Hyphomicrobiales bacterium | reverse complement strand
GGGTTTTAAAGGAATGTTTTTTATGTTTCACTTGATTTTGTCAGTTTTTACACAGGCTCGGAGTTTACCGATAAAATCGGCACAGGTGGGAATCAGATATTTTATCTTGTATGTATGAAAGCAACTTAGTCTGAGTTTTACAAATCTGTTATTATTTGAAATATAATTCAAATTAACGGTATGACCAACTACGTAATTACTCCTGTAGTTATCAAACCAATTTTTTGCATTTCCAATTTGAAAACCAAAATCCACCCAGACATAAGACTTTTTAAATTTGTTTGTATCCTGCCTTATGAAAGGGTTCGCATTCATGCTCATTACAAACATAAAATTGCCTGTAATAATAAATAGTATGATTAAATATTTTTTCATATTTATTACTAATCATAATTGTTAAAAGCAATCTTCAGCGCATCCTTTAAATTTTCGACAGGATGAATATTCAGTCCTTCAATAATTTCACTTTTGATATCTTCAATATCCCTTTGATTATCTTTAGGCACAATAACATCATTAATTCCAATCCTTCTTGCAGCAAGCAACTTCTCTTTTAAACCTCCGATTGGCAATATAGTACCCCGAAGAGTGATTTCTCCAGTCATTGCCACATCTCCTCTGAGTTTTATTCCCGAAGCCGCAGAAATAAGCGCTAAAGTCATTGCCATACCTGCAGAAGGTCCGTCCTTTGGTATAGCTCCTTCAGGTACGTGAATATGTATTTCTTTTTTCTTGTTAAATTCAGGTCTGATATTCAATTCTTTATAATTAGATCTTACATAGGAAAGTGCGGCAGTAGCAGATTCTTTCATTACATCGCCGAGCTTGCCGGTAAGTGTGAGCTTTTCGGTACCCGGCATTATTGTAACTTCTATAGGTAGAATTTCTCCGCCGGTGCTTGTCCATGCAAGTCCTGTAGCTACTCCGAGTTTGTCTTCGAGTGCTTCTTTTCTGTCTTTGAATTTTGGGGCTTTCAGCACAACTTCCACTTTTGCTTCATCAATAATAAATTTTTGCATTCCGATATTTTTTTCGAATTCTTTATCATTCTTAAGAGATTGAATATCATCGTTTTCTCCGAAAGTTCTGTAATCGTATTTACTTACAATCTCTCTCGCGAGCTTCCTTAATATTGAAGCAATTTCTCTTTCGAGATTTCTTACACCGGCTTCTCTTGTATATTGTCTGATTAATTTCAGAATAGCTTCATCCTTTATTTGGATATTTAATTTATCCATACCGTATTCACTGAGCAGTTTTGGAATAATGTGCCTTTTGGCAATTTCCAGCTTTTCGGGATCAAGATAGCTGTTCAATTCGATAATTTCCATTCTGTCCTGAAGTGGGAGAGGTATATCAAATCTTACATTTGCTGTAGTAATAAACATCACATTGGACAAATCATAATCTACTTCAAGGTAGTGATCCTGAAAATTAACATTCTGCTCGGGGTCCAGCACTTCCAGCAGAGCCGATGAAGGGTCGCCCCTGAAATCCATCGCCATTTTATCAATTTCATCGAGCAATACTACGGGATTTACTGTTCCGGCTTTTTTCATAGACTGGATTATCTTACCGGGCATTGCACCGATATAAGTCCTTCTGTGGCCTCTTATTTCAGCTTCATCTCTTACTCCGCCGAGAGAAAACCTTACAAATTCTCTTCCCATTGCTCTTGCTATGGATTTGGCAAGTGAAGTTTTTCCTACTCCCGGAGGTCCTACAAAACAGAGTATTTGCCTCTTAAGCGCCCCTGCCAGATTCAAAACTGCAATAAATTCCAGGATTCTGTCCTTTGGCTTTTCAAGATCGTAATGGTCTTCATCAAGAATTTTTTTTACGTGATTAATCTCAAATATATCATTAGTTCTTTTATTCCAGGGCAGAGAAGTCAGCAGCTCAATATAGTTCCTGTTCACTGCAAACTCAGGAGACATAGAAGGAGTTTTTTTCAATCTTTCATACTCCTCGTCAGCTTTTTCTTTTACTTCTTCAGGAAGATTTGCCTTTTCTATCATTTCTTTTATCAGTGCAAGTTCAGGCATAGTATCATCATCTTCACCAAGTTCATTCTGAAGAGCTCTTATCTGCTCCTGAATATAAAATTTTCTTTGTGTTTTCTGGATGGATTCCTGTATTTTTCCTTCTATCTCATCTTCCATTTTCAGCAACTGAATTTCATTTGATAAAATATCTATAAAATGTTTTAGCTGCAATTTGAGAAATCTTTCATTCAGAATAATCTGTTTTTTTTCAATTTCAGTTTTAATATTGGAAAGTGCATAATACATCTTCATAAGAGGGGTAGCGAAACTTTCATATACACTTAAAATATCAGGTGGAAGACTATTCTCGATTTTTACGTATTCGCTGAAAAGTTTTTGAGCTTTTCTTTGCAGAGCAATAAATCTATTGTCATTTTCATTATATACAATATTTACAATTTTTACTTTAGCTTCCAAAGTATCTTTATCGGAAATTCTCTTTTCGATTTTCGCCTGATATAACCCCTCCACTAGTACTTTAAGCATATTATTGGGTAATCTTAATACTTGCATTATTTTAGCTATTATACCATATTTGTTAATATCGTGAAATTGGGGGTCTTCTGTATCAGGTTTCTTTTGCAGTGATAAAAAGAGATGTTTGTCATTTTCCATTGCTTTTGATACAGTCTTAAGAGAAGAATTCCTGCCAATTAAGATTGGGTAGATTACTCCCGGAAAAATTATTACATCACGCAGAGGTAAAACTGTGAGATTTTCCTTTACTATACCATTTGTTACATCATATTCAATATCATTTAGCAATTCTTCATTGAGCGACATATATTTCCTTTATTTGTAATTTTCAATTTATTCAAACTACAAAAATATTATATCTTTCAAAAATATAAAAGTAAATAGTTTTTTATTAGTTTTCTTTTTAGCCCGAATTATCAGCCAAGACAGAATATTATGGTTTATTTGTGTGAAGTGATTTTAATTCCATTGATGAGGGAGATTGTTCATCGTGTATCTTTGCTGTGAGATATTTACTTTGTTTATCTCAGAAAAATTTAGATAAATGTTCGAATACGTCTTCTGCACTTATATCTTTCATGCATTTGAAATGACCTAACGGACATTTGTTTCTGCCAATATGTGTGCAGGGTCTGCATTTAATATCCTTCTCTATCACATTATGTACTACTCTGAAAGGAGCAAAACCGAATTCCTGCACCGTAGAGCCGAAGATTGCAATAGTTGGCACCTGCCTTGCAGCAGCAATGTGCATCACTCCGGTATCATTAGTAACTATTGCTTTGCTTCCATTAACCAATTCGGCAGTTTCTGAAATTGATGTCTCACCGGCGTATGATTTTATTCTTTTATTATTTCCTGCGATAAAACTGCATATTTCCTTGTCCTGCTTTCCTCCGGTAAGAGCTATCTCAAAATCAGTTTTTTCTGTAATCATTTTTGCAAGATATTTATATCTTTCAGGAAGCCATCTTTTCGTATAATGAAAAGCACCCGGTGCTATCACAATTTGATTCTTTTTAGCTTTAGTATCGTATTTCCCTGATTTCACATCACTTTCTGTCCATAATTCAAGCCCCTTCCCGTCATCTTTTATACCTAAGGACATTGCGGTATCCATATATTTCGAATGTATCGTTTTTATCTCTTTATGCAAACCTTTTTTCAAATAAACAAGACTGATTTTATGGAGATAATTTTTTTTTATACGTAAAATATTATCCGATAATCCCGAAGTAAATTCA
>CAZIXJ010000330.1:2272-3768 GCA_964542835.1 uncultured Hyphomicrobiales bacterium | reverse complement strand
CCTTACTCCCGAATACGGATGGGAAGACGACGTAAATCCTGAAAATACATTAATAAGAGCATGGGTTGGTAATAAGCACGGAGGCTGGATACCGAGATTGACGTGGAAAAATGACAGACACGAGACAACAGTTGGCATGGAAATGAGGCTACACAGGTCAGACCATTGGGGGAAAATTCAATATGCTGAGAATTTGCCTGAAGGATTTGACCCTGATTATAAATTTTATGAACATCAGGGTACAAGAGACATATTCTCCATATTTGCAAGTGAAAGATATTATCTGACTGATAAATTTATTCTTTCTGCTGAAGGGCAACTTGTAAGACATACTTACAAAATCGGAAATCAAAAGCTCGGTGGAGAATATACTGAATACAACTCAACAAATGGAACAGTATCAGGAGATGGTGAAATGTTCGACGTAAAATATCTGTTTTTCAATCCGAGAATAGGAGCGAACTACAATTTTACAGACAGACAAAATGCCTATCTTTCATTTGCATTTACTCAGAGAGAACCTCGAATGAAAAACCTATATGATGCTTCTGATGCTGCTACCGGCGGAGCTATGCCTCTTTTCGAGAAAGATACGGCAGGGGGGAGCGTTATTTTTGATTTTGATAATCCTATCGTACAGCCTGAAAAAATGTTCAATGTGGAAGCAGGATGGAGCTTCAAGTCTGAAAGGTTTTATCTCAACTCAAATTTTTACTGGATGGAATATTATGATGAACTGGTAAAAAGCGGTCAGCTTGATATTTTTGGGCAGCCAGTAGATGGAAATGCTCCAAGAACAAGGCATTTTGGAATAGAACTCTCGGGGTCTGCGATTTTATTTCATTCAGCGAAATACGGAAATATTGAATTAGCAGGCAATTTTACTTACAGCCAAAATAAGATAATAGATTTTGATTATCTTACTTCGACAGGAGATAGAATATCTCTAAAAGATAATAATATAGCAGGATTTCCTGATTTGATGGGTAATTTGAGATTGAGCTACAGAGTAGAAGATTTTTATGCATCATTCCTTATGAAGTATGTAGGAGAATTTCGCACTGATAATTTTGGTAATATGCTTACAGATAATCAACAGTTGATTGATGATTTAGCTTGGGATTATTACAGTGATAATATTAATGATGCATATACAGTAATTAATGCTAATCTGAATTATACTTTCAGAGAAATATTCAGTTTAAATTCTTTAACTTTGCAGATGCAGATATTAAATCTGACAAATGAACTGTATATGCAGAATGGAATTGGCAAAGAGTTTTTCCCTGCCACCGAAAGATCTGTATTCTTTGGCATTGAGCTGGGAATATAATATTCATTTGATTATTAAATTTGATGCCCGATATTCTTATAGATGTCGGGCATCATTCTTTAAAAAAAGTTTTCCACTTTTTGGGATTGCCCATGAAAGCACTTACTTCTTAATATTTTATTAAGAAATTGAAATTAATCAGAAATGTTGACCGCAAACCCTT
>CAZIXJ010000330.1:0-2262 GCA_964542835.1 uncultured Hyphomicrobiales bacterium | reverse complement strand
TGAGTTAAATATTCGAATAGTTCTAACCAGAATTAAATTTATCCCTTTCAAGTCTAACAGAATTTTATTATTTTTGTAAGTTATTTTAGAATGTTTAATCAAATTAATCGAATATAATGTCAATGAATGGTCACGAAAACATACTGCCTACGATATTAGAAGATGAAATGCGTACATCTTATCTGGATTACTCAATGTCAGTAATTGTATCCAGAGCATTGCCCGACGTAAGAGACGGGCTGAAGCCGGTTCATCGCAGAATTTTATACTCTATGCACGAACTTGGTCTCGCACCAAACAGAGCTTACAAAAAATCTGCCAGACTTGTCGGTGAAGTACTCGGTAAGTATCATCCGCACGGCGATTCCTCTGTATATGACGCAATGGTAAGAATGGCACAGCCTTGGGCTATGCGATATCCTCTTGTGGACGGACAGGGTAATTACGGTTCTGTGGACGGCGACCCTCCTGCTGCCATGAGATATACTGAAACCCGTCAGTCACATATTTCTACATGGACGCTTAAAGATATCGAAAAAGAGACAGTTGATTTTTCCCCTAATTTTGACGATTCATTACAGGAACCAACAGTACTTCCATCTATTTTGCCTACACTTCTTCTTAACGGAGCAAGCGGTATTGCCGTAGGAATGGCAACTAATATACCTACTCACAATTTAAGAGAAATTGTAAAAGGCTTGCATGCAATGATTAAAAATCCTGATATTACAACTCAGGAAATTATGAAATATATTCCTGCACCTGATTTTCCTACTGGTGGTATTATCTATGGTTACAAAGGAGTAATTGACGCTTATGAAACCGGAAGGGGAAGAGTTGTAATACGAGCAAAAGCAAATATCGAGGAAACTCAAAAAGGTTCAAAAAGGTCAATAATCGTTACCGAATTACCTTTTCAGGTAAATAAAGCTACTTTAATTGAAAAAATCGCACAGCTCGTAAGACATAAAATATTTACAGATATTTCAGATTTGCGTGATGAATCCGACAGAGACGGTATGCGTATCGTAATTGATTTGAAACGTGATGCTATTCCTGAAGTAGTATTGAACAATCTTTACAAACATACACAGATGCAGCTTACCTTTGGCGCCAATATGCTTGCTCTTGTAAATGGCAGGCCAGAAGTGCTTACCCTAAAGCAAATGATGGAGTATTTCCTGGCTCACAGAGTAGATGTGATTGTAAGAAGAACACAATACGAACTCAGACAGGCTGAAAAAAGAGCTCATATACTCGAAGGATTGATAATTGCACTTGATAATCTTGACGAAGTGATTAGAACTATAAGAGCTGCCAAAGACCCTCATGAGGCTTCTGCAAATCTCCAAAAATTATTTGAACTCAGTGAAATACAGGCAAAAGCTATTCTTGACATGAGACTTCAGAGGCTTACCGGACTTGAAAGAAATAAAATACTGGAAGAATACAGAGAATTACTAAAAACAATAGAAAAATTAAAAGCAATTTTGGCAAGTAAAGAGCTTCAAATGCAGGTAATAATTGATGAACTTCAGGAAATTGCAGATAAATTCGGCGATGAAAGAAGAACTGAAATTATTCACGATTCCCGTGAGTTTTCGGTAGAGGATATGATAGCTAACGAAGATGTAATAGTTACTATTACAAAAAAAGGCTTCATTAAGAGAACCGTCTTATCCAATTATAGAAGACAAAATAAGGGAGGAAGAGGCTCAAGCGGATTTTCTACTTACGATGATGATTTTGTGGAAATAGTATTTCAGGCTTCCACACATCATCATTTGTTGTTCTTTACCGATATGGGAAGAGCATATAAAATCAAGGTTTATGATATTCCTGAAGGCGGAAGAAATGCAAAAGGAAGATCTCTTGCTAATGTAATACAAAAAGAGAATGATGAAAATGTAACTGCATATCTCCCTGTAAAAGAATTTAGTGATGATGAATATATCGTAATGGCTACAAAAAAAGGTACAATCAAAAAGACAGGGCTAACTTCTTTTGCAAATGTCAGGCAAAACGGCATAATTGCAATTTCTATAAAAGATGAAGACCGGTTGATTTCTGCTCAGGTTACAGATGGTAAATGTGATATTATGCTTGGCTCAAAGTTCGGGCAGGCTTGCCGATTTTTAGAATCTGATGTAAGACCTATGGGAAGAACTGCTGCCGGCGTAAGAGGTATCAGGCTTTCTAAAAATGATGAAGTAGTATCCATGATTGTTATCAGAAGACCTGATTATCAGGTGCTTACAGTTA
>CAZIXJ010000329.1:0-3769 GCA_964542835.1 uncultured Hyphomicrobiales bacterium | reverse complement strand
TAAATTTTTTTCTTATTTTTTAAAAGGATTTCAGAAAAAAACATCACAAAAGAATCAATATTATTTTCCCGGGATTGTAAAAAAAGATAAAATGATTAATAGATTATCCTAAAAAAACATAATTTGAATCAAAGCAAACAAGAGAATGATTTGTATAATCATATTTGTCATTGCTTTAGGCTTTATAAGTATTATCTGAATAAAATCTAAAATATTTGTAGTAAAATGCTTAATTTTTATTATTTTTGCAGTATTATGTTTAATATTAAATGATTTTCTTAATGAGCGGTATTTCCAAAGAAAAGAAGATAGCCAGCCAGAAAGATGACCTGAAATTGATTCAGGAGATTTCTGAGGGTAGTCAGATTGCATACAGGAAAATACAGGAAAAATATTATAAAATTGTAAGTGCTTTAATAAGAAAAATGATTCAAAATGAAGATGACGTAGAAGACCTCACACAGGAAACATTTATTAAAGCATTTGGCAACATTGATAAATTTGACGCATCTTATAATTTTTCTTCGTGGCTTTTCAGAATTGCTTCTAATCATTGTATTGATTTTTTAAGGAAAAGAAGGTTTCAGACTGTGTCTATTGATCAGTCCGTAAGCAATGATGAAGACGAGCAATACATAGAAATAAAAGATGACTCTTATCAGCCTGAAATAAACGTACTAAATCAGGAAAGAATTACTGCTCTTTACGATGCAATTGAGAAATTACCTGATAATTACCGCCTGATAATCAAACTTAGGCACGAGGAAGATATGGACTACCATCAAATTTCCCAAAAACTTGATTTGCCTCTCGGCACAGTCAAAGCTCATCTTTTCAGAGCAAGAAAATCTCTTCTTTCGATTCTCAAACAGAATAAAGAATTATTTGTTAATTAAAACACCCTTTTTCCTTTGTAATAAGTAGCCAGATTCGATTTTTCTTCATTATAAATTATGCAATTCAGCATATCGTCCAATCCGTCAGATACATTTTCAGGATTTGCAATTACTGTAATATCGGCATATTTTCCCGGATTGAGATTGCCGGTAATTTCAGCTATATTAAGATATTCCGCTGCCAGTATGTTAGAATGCGGGAATATTTCTGCCGGACGTACAAGACAATCATTTTGACTGAAATAAGATAAAATTTTACTGCTTTCTATTGCATTTCTTAGCTCGGTTTTCATATCAAGCGTATAGCCTGCTGCTACATCTGTTCCCAAAGTTATTTTCATACCTGTATCAAGATATTTCTTCAATGGCATAATTCCGCTTTTAAGAAAAATATTTGAAGTAGGGCAGTGAGAAATTATCGCACCGTAATTATAAATTATTTCCAGTTCCTTTTCTGACAAATGAATACAATGAGCCAGAATACTTCTGCTGTTCAGAATACCTGCTTTATCATAAATATCAGTATAATTTTCAAAACTATTATGCAAATTCATAATATAATCAATTTCATCTTTGTTTTCGGAAAGATGAGTTTGCATATAAAGATTATTTTCTTTTGCAAAATCTGCCGATTTTTTCAACAATTCAAATGTGCAATTACCGGCATATCGGGGACTTACTATGTATTGAAAATTTTCTCTGCTTTTTGAATGATTATACATTTCCTTCAATTTGCTTAAATTATTATTTGTAGTGTCAGCTAACTTGTTATCACCCATATCCATCAAAGAATTTCCTGCAAATAATCTTAATTTATTATTTCTCCTAATAATAAACTGAAGAGCTTCCAAATGTGAAGATGAAAAAGCAACTGAAGTGGTAGTACCGAATTTAACGGATTTTTCTGAAAAATCTTCGAAGACATTTTTTACATTTATAATTTCAGAAAATTTTAATTCAGCAGGAAAGATGTAATTCTCCAGCCATTCGAGAAGTTCGCCTCTGCCCCGCCCTATCATTGGATATTGCGGAATATGTGTATGAGTATCTATAAATCCCGGAATTATAAATGCAGAACCGTAATCATCTTCGGAGCATTTAATACGTTTAAAATCTTGCTTATCACCTTTTTTCTCAATAATTCCCTCATCATTTATCAGGATGCAACCATTTTTTATTATTTCTGTTTTGTCTTTATTTAAAGGATTTATTATATTGCCAAATATTTTTTTCATAATTTAAACTCGTTTATTAATGGAATGCATTTACATACCCAAATATAATGAAAATCAACAAATTTTCAAAGTACCTGATGATGAAGCAAATCATTTGAAAGTGCTCAGATTAAAAGAAAGAGACAA
Organism: uncultured Hyphomicrobiales bacterium; assembly: GCA_964542835.1. Taxonomy (GTDB): domain Bacteria; phylum Bacteroidota; class Ignavibacteria; order Kapaibacteriales; family UBA2268; genus CAZIXJ01. The sequence continues at coordinate 1,512 of CAZIXJ010000329.1, read as the reverse complement.
AATCCTCGTATCTGACGGCATAGGAAATCTTTTTTTTAATGAAATTATAAAAAAAGAAAAAAATAATTATTATTTGAAAACTTTAAGCGTAGAAAATAAAGTACGTAAAGCCGAAACCGACCTTGCCATAGGCATTCTCAAGCACAGAGACAGACTCGAATTTGCTCTTGAAAAAGCCGCAGAACTCGGCATAAGAAAATTTATTCCGATTACAAGCAGCTTTACAGAAAAAAGCAAATTAAATATTCAAAGACTGCAGGCAAAAGCCGTATCTGCCCTGAAACAATCTAAAAATCCTTATATTATGGAAATATCGGAATTAATTAATTTTAAAAACATTGATTTTAATAATTACAATTCAATTATTCTTGCTGATATTAACGGAAAAATTTTCAGTGATATTTCAATTTCCTCTCCCGCCCTCATTATTGTGGGTCCGGAAGGTGGATTCAGCAGCGATGAACTGGAGTTTATAAAATCAAATTACAAAATATCTGAGCTTTTTCTGAGTGAAAACAGACTGCGTACAGAAACTGCAGCTATTACTGCAATTAGTTTGGTATCAAATTTGATAAACATAAAATAGAATTTCAATTTATTATAGGAGCTAATAATGAAAGTCAGATGGTTTAGATGCAGAGGAAATGTTTGGTGCGATTTATTCAAACTGGATTTATCAAATGATTACGTAAAAACGATAGATGGTGTTTACGTAATTTGGACCGGTGATTTACCTAAGAAGGTATTAAGAATTGGTTCAGGGAATATCACAAGAGAATTATCTGCCATAAAGCGGGAAATATCTTTCAAAGCATTTCAGCATCACGGACTAAAAGTATCATGGGCTGAAATTTCCGCTCTCCAGAGGAATGGTACTTTAGTCTATCTTTACAGTGAATTAATGCCTACAATGCAAAAGGAAATCCCCAAAGGAATGCCATTTCACGTAAATCTTCCTTGGGATAATGTAAAAGATGATGAATACGATGACGCTGAATAATAAAAAAAGGGACTTGAATAAGTCCCTTTTTTTCTATCTTCAATATTTGTACTATTAAATTAGCCCAGGATTTTCCATGCATATCTTAAGTCAACACCCATCTGTAAAGCGTTTACTCTCCAGTCGAGATCGGTACTGAGGTTTGTAACTCCAAGATTATACATTACTACGGGAGCAAGTATCCATCCGTTTCCGATTCCTATTTCATACTGCAGACCAACTTTAAGACCAAATCTAATGCTGCTTGAATTTTCAATTTCGCCATCTTCAAGCAAAATAGTTCTACGGTCATCAGAATAATTGATTCCTTCCTGTTCGTCAAACTGAACATTCAATGGCTCTACAAGCTTGAATCTCTGGTCCCAGTCTTTCGTAAGCCCAAGCCCGACAGTAGGTCCTACAAGCAAACCAAGAGGCTGTTTATTACCGAGAAAGTTAAGTTTGTAAAGCAAATCAAATTCAACAAGATTATAAGTAATTTCATTTGTGTGAATTGTAGAACTTTCTATCAA
>CAZIXJ010000328.1:0-3782 GCA_964542835.1 uncultured Hyphomicrobiales bacterium | reverse complement strand
CCTTAAAGATATGCAATTAAAAAAAAATGATGAAGATAATAATGAATATACAAAGAGACATAATAGTTGGAAAAGAAAATTCAAAGAAGCTGGTTTCGATATGGACTATATTATTTATTCAGATGATAGTTTATATGTACATGCAAGTTCGTATAGATTATTAACAGTAACAGAATTGCGACCAGACGAAGTATTAAAGATCAATGAAAGGTATTTGACTTACCTGGGTAAACTCGAATTAACTCTAAAAAAACTAATAAAAGAAAAATTGGGGAGAGATGTATAGAAACATTTTTCATAAATATAGATGAAATTCAAACCCATCACACAATACCTCGATTTATCAGAGAATAGTAAACAGTCAATTTACTACCTGGTAAAGAATGCACAGAAACAATATACGCAACATGTAAGCATCTCCCGAAAGCATACACGCGATATACATAAGCATCGATATTCTGATTCTTCAAGTGATGATAAGGAATACATTTTCATTGATCTTGAAACAAATGGGACTACAGAGCTACATAAACAGATCGTTGATATCTACTATGAGAATGATGATGGGCAACAAGTAAACAATACCTGGAATGAAAGTACTACAAATAGATTACGGTATCTTCCTGATTTTTGCAATGAACACATAAAAAAACGAATACCTCTTATTGATGCGACCGGGAGTCCAGTAAAAGGTGTTTTACAGCAGAATCAAGTTTATGAAGTATACAAATTCCTAAAAGGTATAAAATGTAGAAACCTGATCGCACATAACGCCCCCCACGATTTTAGTATTATTGCCAAAAATCTTTCCCGGTTTGAGTCATATGAAAAATCGAAGAAATCCAATCCAGAAGAACCTGAAAAGAGCGATAGAGATAAAATAGTTCTTGGTGATAAAAATGAATATTCCCAAAACCAGTATGGTGTATTTACTGATTTCTCATTTGATCATGACATAGATTATATTGATACTCTTGATCTTGCACATCTGGCATATCCAAACATTGAGAAATATTCACTCAAAGACCTGATGAATAAAATCGATGATGACAAAGTTATTATGACGCCAGATGAAAAAGATATTTTAGAGAAGTATAAAAATGAAAGTCATACCAGTGTTGCAGATGTCAAGGGGCTTCGACTGGTCGTTGAAAAATTATTTTTTAACAAGATAAAAAACAGTAACCTTCATCAAGAGATATTTCAACTTTTACCAGGTAACTATGTGCTTAAAAGATGGCTTATAAAAAGAAATATATTAGATGAAAGAAATATTTTACTTGGTGATTTATTCACAGAAACAGGTGAAGGCTGCGCTGAAGACAAAGAAGAGTATTCAACGGTTAATAATAATGATGGTATGAATGATGATGATGTTGAGAAAATTATAGAATCATTTGAATGGGGGTACAAAACTAAACCCAACAAAGATGCTTCAGGAAGGCCCGGCAAACAATTTGAAATTATTAATGCTGTAAAGAGTAATATTGATAAGAGGAATATAAGCCTGTTAGAAGCAGGTACTGGTACCGGAAAAACACTTGGATATCTCGTTCCAGTATACGAATTTCTTAATACTCACCCCGATGAAAATTACATTATATCTACTCATACAAAAGCACTGCAGGAACAGGTTCGTGAAACTATTGATGAAATAAATAGCAATAATATGAATAAGTATCTTAAGTATGCTGTAGTCAAGGGAAAAGGTAATTACCTGTGTCCATACAGGTTATGCGAAATACTTAAAAATGTTTATGACTTATATCAAGAAAATAAAAAGGTAGATGATACAAATGTCAAATATAATTCTAACAGTATAATTTATTATATCTATATAGCTCTAAAATTATTTGATAATGAATCTGGTAGAAGATTTTGGGATGGTGATCTTGAAGAAATGCCGGTACATATATCGTCAAATTTTGACCCGACAGGAATTTGCAGGAAAAATATCTGTTATGATGAGCAGGAATCTAAATGTAGTGACTGTGATTTAAACCCGAACAGGAAACAAAGGGAAGGAGTTGGTTCAATTTCTACCAAATCAACAATATGCCCTATTATTAGAAAACTAAATAAAATTAGAAACCCTTACACCCGTATCATAATAGCTAACCACGCGCTTATGATGTCGGAACAACATGTCGAGCAGGATAGCGATAACACAAATACAAGTTTCCCAAATGTTATCAAGAAAAAAGCAAGTAATATTATCTTCGATGAGGGACATCGCCTAGAGGAAGCATACAAGAGTGTCAACAGCCCGCTTTTTGAGTCTTCAGATATTGAAAAAATATTGAATGAATGTAGTAATAAAATAACATACCCGCTGGATAAAATAAAAAAACAATTAAATGAAAATGAATGTATAGATAAAGAGAAACAGCAAAATAAGAGAACCATATTAGATCAAATTGCTGAAATCCAAGGTTATTTGAATCGTAATGCACTTAAAAAAGCATTTGAAGATTTTAGTAATGATATTATTGCATACGCGCATTCTACGAAGGAGAAAGAATCAATATATGCGGGACAACGCCGTTTTGGTATAGACATTCATTCCTTTGATTTATTAGAAAACTTACTCAGGGAAAATTATAAAGTATATTCATTATTTTTGGACTACACTCTTGAAGATTTAGATAATATCAGGGATTTTAAAGAAAAAGCTGAAGAAATACTTTTTGCCGTTACCACAAGAAGTAAAAAATTTAGAGATGAAAATATTGGTCAAAAATTAGCAGAAGATGTTAATGATTTTTTGGAATACGTATGTAATAACTTATCAACGAATCACAATAAAAAAGATAATGATACAAAACTTGAAACTGTAATTAATGGAAAAAACAATATAGAGAAATTACGTGGAAGCTTAAAAGACTATTTCCCCTGTATATATGAAGGGATAGAGCTTAATGACAAAGTAAATTCCACCTTAAGTTATGTGTTCTCGATTGAAGTATTAAAAAAGATAATTATTAGAGAATATTCGTTAATAATAGTGCATCAAATATTAAAATGGTATTCAAATACAAATCACAAATATGAAATCGAAGATCCAGAATATCAACATAATAAGTGTTTTTCAAAAACCGATGGGTTCAGAGATGTTTTTAATTATATATTGAATAAATTAACAGAAAAATATGACACTACCTGCCGATTGAAATTTAACTATAATTTAGATGTCGGGTTTTACACAGAGTATACAAATACCAATATTGAATATGAAGAAGGAGTTCCTGACTTAATTGATAATGAATACACGGGAATTTACGAAAAGGATAATTTCAACAATAATTATAACGTATCACATTCGAAAAGATCATATATGAGAAATGAAATTTTTCGTATCGTTAAATTTGAGAATGACGTAAGAACTAAAATAAATGAGTTACTCAGTTCTTTTCAGCGAGTATGTATAATATCAGCAACTCTTCTTGTTGATAACAAAAATGATGGAAAAAATTTTTTTGAGAAACGATATGGTCTTAACAACCCGGAAAAATTAAAAGTACCCAGTCCTTTTGATTACTCTAAACAGATTAAAGTATGCCTTCCTTACCACATAACATCACCTGCAGGATACATTGGAGAGCTGCATGCAGTTGAAAGCCTGTTAGAAAATGTGCGCATACTGGATTTTTTAAAGGAGCAATACATGTTCTAACATTTGGATTATTATTAACGGTCATTATGCAATCGGTGCAAATACCAATTCCACAAAATACACCCCTGGGCTGATGTTTTTCTGCCGTCTTTCTAAATACTTTTTTATC
>CAZIXJ010000327.1:0-3828 GCA_964542835.1 uncultured Hyphomicrobiales bacterium | reverse complement strand
AAAATCTGTAACCATGTGTGTTGCTCGGAGTGTTGATTCATATATATTAATACTATTTTTACTTTTGATTAATATATCGCCAAATATATGAAAATACATACATATAACCAGATAAGAATATTTACTGTGAACAAAAAATAATTTATCTCTGAAAACAAGTATTGTATTGTAATACAAGATATAAGTCAATATTTTATTTCTTATTTAGTTTAGATTAAGATTTTTAAATATGTAATCTTTTTCATATTTTTTCATTATCATATTTTACGTATTTTGAAGAGGTATAAAATGGAAAGTAACAACAGAAGAACTTTTTTAAAAGCTATGGCTTCTGTTGGGACTGTGGCGGCGGTCTCAGGCACTACAAAAGCAGGTGCGGTAGATAAAATTCTGTCCAAAGACAGAATGGGTGTGCTTGTGGATACTACTCTTTGTATAGGCTGCAGAAATTGTGAATGGGCTTGCAAAGTAGCTCACGATATGCCAACAGAACCTAAAGAAGCGTATCATGACAGAACAGTCTTTGAGGAATACAGACGCCCAACTCCGGGGGCTTATACTGTAATAAATGAATTTGAAAATCCGGATAATGAATATCTGCCTATTAACGTAAAAGAAAACTGCAGGCATTGCAATTATCCGTCATGCTCTTCAGCCTGTATTGTGGGTGCTTTTACGAAGCATGACAATGGAGCTGTAACGTGGGATACCGGCAAATGTATCGGCTGCCGCTATTGTATGGTGGCATGTCCGTTTCAGATTCCTACTTTTGAATATGAAAAAGCTCTGCAACCTGATATCAGCAAATGTGATTTTTGCTTCGACAGAACCAAAGAAGGGAAACTTCCTGCATGTGTAGAAATATGCCCTGTAGAAGCAATGATATACGGACCAATAAATGAAATTATATCAATAGCTCAGGAAAGAATAAAAAGAAATCCTGATAAATATATCGACCATATTTACGGGCTGGAAGAAGTAGGCGGCACATCCTGGATTTATTTAAGCTCTGTTGATTTCAGCAAGATTAAATTTATAGACCACGGCAAAAGGCCTGCTCCCGGCACTGTAGAATCTATCCAGCACGGGATATTCGCATATTTTGTTCCTCCTATTGCTCTTTATGCATGGCTTGGCGGTATTATGTGGATGACTAAAAGAAGAAAAGATATGGAAGCGAAAGAATTAGCAGAAAAAGAAAATAATAAAGACAATAATAAGGAGGAAAAATAATGGAGCATCATCATATTCCTCAACCGGTGAAAAGGCGATACTTCACTCCCGGTATGATAGTAGTTACCATCGTTGCCTTAATTGGCGTTGCTTTTATGCTCGGAAGATTTATTTTCGGACTTGGAGCGGTTACTAATCTGGATCAGCAATTCCCATGGGGTTTGTGGATTGGTGTAGATGTAGCTGCAGGCGTTGCACTTGCAGCCGGCGGATTTATGTCAGCGGCAATTGGGCATATTATGCACCGCGATTCGTATGAAACCATAGTGCGTCCGGCACTGCTTACTGCAATGCTTGGCTATACTTTTGTTGCATTCGGTGTATTTATTGACATAGGAAGATGGTATTATATCTGGCATCCTTTGGTACACTGGAATGCCACTTCAGCTCTTTTTGAAGTCGGTATTTGCGTAATGATATATCTTACGGTACTTTATATCGAATTTCTGCCAGTAGTAACTGAAAGGTTTATTGGCAGAGTAAAGCTCGGAGCATTAAGTAAGCCTGTGGATAAATTGCTCAGATATTTAGACAGAACATTGGATAAGACGATGTTTGTTTTCATTATAGCCGGTGTAGTGCTTTCTTCTCTTCACCAGTCATCTCTCGGTACGCTTATGGTAATAGCAGGCGAAAAGATGCACCCTCTGTGGCAGACTCCCGTATTGCCGCTTATGTTCCTCGTATCAGCAGTAGCAGTAGGATTTCCAATGATAATATTTGAATCTCTTACTGCATCAAGGTCGCTCAAACTCGAACCTGAAACTCCTGTGCTTACAAAGCTCGGCAGATATGTAGGTCCGTTGCTTGGAGTATATCTAATGCTTAAGCTCGGAGATATGTTCATAAGGGAAACTTTTGTTTATCTTGTAGATATGAGTCTGGAATCAATAATGTTTCTCATAGAAGTAATAATTGGTGTGGTAGTACCGATGATAATATTCCTTTCAAGCAGATTAATAGCAAAAAAAGGATTACTTTATCTCGCATCATTCCTTGTGGTATTCGGTGTGTTTTTAAACAGATTCAACAATTTTATTATAGCATACGACCCGCCGTATAATACAGAAAGCTATATACCATCCATCGGGGAAATTGCAGTTACCGTAGGAGCTATTGCTCTTATAGTAATGATTTACAGATTTTTCGTATTAAATTTCCCTATTATCAGCTTGCCGAAAGGCTCTAAAGATGCTAAAATATTAAGTCAGAGGGAGGGCTAATAAAATGACAAAATATATAATTGGAATTATTGCTCTGATTTGCTTTACTGTCCTTTTAGCAGCAAATCAAAATAATGACGAAAGCAAAGACCTTGCTGCAAATGCAGAACAGTCTGAAAAAGAAATTACTTACAAAAAACAGGATAATGAAAAAGAAAAGCAAAGCGATAAAGGCAGAACTATGTCTCCGGCGCATTCTGAAGATGATATTGACTGTAAATACTGCCATATGTGTGAGTATCCTACGGTAAATGACCCATGCTTAAGCCCTTGCCCGAGAGAAGTTGCCATTTCGGTTTATCACTCTCCGGAAGAAGGACCTGAGATAGTAACAATGGATGAGGTGGACGGAGATTACGGACCCGTAATATTTTCTCATAAGATTCACGCACAGATGTCTGTAATGTCGGGAGGATGCGAATCCTGCCATCATTATAATACTACGGGACCGGTATTAAAATGCAATACCTGCCACGACCCTTCAAGGATAAGAGAAGATATTTCAGTACCTGACCTTGAAGCTGCATATCACAGACAATGTATTGACTGCCACAGGCAGTGGTCAGGAGATATTGAATGTAACTTCTGCCATATGGAAGAAGGTCAGTCCGTGGAAGAGTTCAGAGAAAAGAAAATGCAGCAATATACCGGGCTGGACCACCCTGCAGTTCACGAACCCGTAAGAGTAATTTATGAAACCGATTACGAGGAAGCTCCAATCGTTACTTTTTTCCATGATGAGCATACGCATCTGTTCAATATTTCTTGCCAGAGCTGCCATCATGATGAAAATTGCGCCAGTTGCCACGACGTAAGGCTTACTGAATTGCATACAGAAGCCACAGAGCAAAGACGTAAAGAAGTTCATAAAACTTTCGAGCAGCATCATCAGCCTTGTAATGATTGCCACGAAACTGACGATTGCAGCAAATGCCATATGAATGAGCCTATGGAACCGTTCGACCATAAAAATTCAACAGGATTTGCTCTGGACGGCTATCATTCAGGATTGCAGTGTGTATCCTGTCATCAGCCGGATACATTTAAAGGGTTGAGTTCTAACTGCTCAAGCTGCCATAATTTTGAATCGGGAGACTTCGACCATAAAGTAACGGGCTTTGCTCTGGATGATATGCACTCATACTTCGGATGTACCGACTGCCATAAAGGCGGTAATTATGCCAAAACTCCGGACTGTTCGGATTGCCACGACGGATATAAATTCCCGAACAAAAAGCCCGGACAATTTATAAAATAAAATACTCCGCAACAACAAACATAAAAATCTCGTTCTTTTTGATAAGGAACGAGATTTTTTTTGTATTTTATAAGAAAAGTTATTGTATTTATCAAAAAATATTGTAAAAAAGTT
>CAZIXJ010000326.1:0-3843 GCA_964542835.1 uncultured Hyphomicrobiales bacterium | reverse complement strand
ATAAAAAAAAATATGATTTATCCTGATTTTATTTTCGCTGTTTAATCTTTGCTGATTAATTATTAATAGGTAATTTTGTAAATATTTAAAACTATTTTTACCAAAAATATATGAATAAAAAAAATAAATTAAAAGTGTTTTGTGATTTTGACGGAACTATTACACAGTTGGATTTGGGAGATGAAGTATTTAAAAAATTCGGCCAGTTCGAACCATATCATACTCAGCTTGTAAATAAGGAAATTGATATAAAAACCTACTGGTATCGCTTATGCTCGACTATTCCGTCTGATACACAGGCAGATGACATATACAGACTTGCAATGGATACTCCGATTGACCCTTATTTCAGGGATTTTGTATTTTATCTCGAAAAGGAAGATATACCCCTTACAATTATAAGTGATGGTTTTGATACATACATAGAGCCAATATTAGAGCGTGAAGGATTTTCCCATATTCCATACCTGAGTAATGAACTGATTTTCGATAACGGTGCTGTAAATCCGGTATTTCCCCGTGCAAGTGAAGCCTGCACCTGTATGTGTGCATCCTGCAAACGTAATTCTATGCTGAGCCAAACCAAAGATGATGATATTATTGTTTATATAGGTGACGGATATTCAGACTTTTGCGGGGCGGAACATTCGGATATAATCTTTGCAAAAAAGAATCTCGCTGCATACTGCAATGAAAACAAACTGCCTCACTATCCGTTCAAATCTTTTTTTGATATTATAAGAATATTTGAAGGTTTTATTAAAAGCGGTAAATATAAAAAACGCAATCAGGCTGTGATAAACAGAAAAAATGCCTTTGAAGCGGAATAAAAACTAAAAGCAGTTCAATCAATAAAAAAGAACTGCTTTTTAAAAAAATATTTTTTTATCTACTCTTCTTCGCTGATAACCCAGATTTTGAGGTCTGAGATAACTTCAGGATGTAATTTGACTTTAACGTCAAATACACCAAGAGTTCTGATAGGTTCATCAATAACGATATTTCTTCTGTCAATTTCAAAACCGCGAAGAGAAAGTTCCTGAGCAATCAGTTGCTGAGTAACAGAGCCATAGAGTTTGCCTTCATCGCCTACTTTCATAGGAATACTAATCTGAAGGTCTGCGATTTTTTCAGCAGTAGCTTCAGCGGAAACTTTTTCATCGGCAAGTTTTTTGGTATATTGCTTTTTCTCAACTTCAATTCTTTTTATAGCACCTTCGGAAGCGAAATAAGCCATCTCACGGGGTATGAGATAGTTTCTGGCATATCCGTCTTTTACATTAACAACTTCGCCCATATCGCCTAAATTAGGTACATCCTGACGCAAGATAATTTTCATAATATATTCCCTGATAAAATCAATCAAATTCCAAAAATAATTAAACGGAGCAAATACTACGCTTCAGCAGATTCGGCTTTTTCCTGTTTTTCGGCTTTCTTTTCTTCTGCTTTCTCTGCTTCATTTTCTTCAGCCGCTTTCTTTTCCTCTTCTTCTATCTGTCTCTGTTTTCTCAAATCTTTAAGTGCTTCGGGAAGATCTAAAGTAAGATGTCTGAGGATAGTATCTTCAAGCACAAGAAATCTTTCAAGAATCGGAACTGTATTAGGCATAGTCTCAAATTCCACTCTTACATAATAGCCGTTAAATTTCTTGTTTATCGGATATGCAAGGCGTCTTCTGCCCCATCTGTCTAATTCTTTGATTATACCGCCATGATTTTCGATATATCCTGTTACTTTATTTACCACATTATCAATATCGGCATCTTCCAAAGCTGCATTTACAATGATTGTAGTTTCATAAACACGGCGAACGCTCATTACTAACTCCTAAATATAATTAATATTTTCACCAGATTGCAAAAATGCAATAAGGTATCATCAAAGAACTACAAATATAATTAAATTTATTTTTCTATAAAAATTATTTTTATTTTTTTCTTCTTTTATTGTAAATTATTATTTAATCACCCTTCCGAAAGCATTGAAAATGCTTTGGAAGGGTGGAATCGCAGAAAGTGTCGTCTCATTTGCCGTTCTTCATTCTCTTTATAAGATTTCTGATATGCTGCTCAGATACTTTTAGTTCGCCGGCAATTTCTTTTTTGGTTTTCTCTGAATTTGATGAAATATAATCCCACATAAATTCATCGAGCCTCGTAAGTTTAGGGATGTATATCTGTATTCCGCCAAGCTCCCGTAATAGTTTTCTGGTTGATTCAATGCCGCATACTGCACTTATGAGCTTCATATCTCCATTGAGATCCGATTCGTTAATTTGATTATAAATGTCCATAACTACTCCATTATTATTGTTTGAAATTTTCAAAATAATCTTCAATCAGATAGTTAATATCTTTCAATTCATCTTCATCCGATATTTTCATATCGCTTAATTTCTCAAACAAGCCTTCAAGATAAAGCCTGATTAGAATTTTGCTTTTTCTCAGTCTGATAAGATTCTCCAGCTTATCACCGGTAATTTTCAGTCTTATCTCGTCTTTCAGTAAAGGATATTCAGACATATCGCCTCCTGTATTTGGTTATTTAATAATTATTTATTATATTGTAGTAAATAATACTGCAATTATGTGTAATTACTGATTACAATTTATGTAATATTTACACATATTGCAAATAAAATATTTTTAAATTTATTTAAAAAGTAGTTATGAACGAGTATAATTTGTCTGTTGGCAAGAGGTTACAGAATATTAGAAAAACTTTTAATGAAGGTACAAAACTTTCTGCAAATCAATTTGCTCATTTGCTTGGTACTACAAGAGATAAAATTGTAAATTATGAAAACGGCAGGTCGTCTGTGCCGGTTTCAATTCTGTATTCTTTGTATTTGAGGGGAATTAATCCCGTTTATTTAATAAGCGGAGACGGTGAAATTTATGCCGAAAATACTGCCGGTCAACTTATCAGGGAACGAATGGAAAGTATGGAAAAAGAAAAAAACAGAAAGAAAAGGATTTTCAGACTTGATGATGATAAATACAAGGAAGAAAACAATATTTACAAATCAGCAGCAGGAAGAATAAACAACAAAAAGCACTGATATTTATATGATTGGCGAATTTGAAAAAAATTTAATTAATCTTTCGAATCATCAGATTTATACAAAAATCAAAAATCTGATTATGAGGGATTTTCTGAATAACAGAGACAGTGAATATTTACTTGGAAAATATTATAATGAAGCTACTTTGAGAAGCGATACGCTATATCAGGATGCTCTCGATGATGCATTCAAAGTAATAGAATCTCTCCGTCAGGCTGAATTCGATTCAAATGTTAATTCATATATGCGAGCTTCTTATCTCGGAAATGAAGATAAGAGCAGCACTATGAATGAAATTTTTAATGACAGCGAATTTGATTTAAGTTCTGAAAAAATTGGAAGCTATAATCTTGAAGAACTGACGGGTATTGAGTTTGGAAATCTGATAATATCAAGCGTATCGGGAGATTCGATGATTAACGCGGGAATTTATGACGGAGATTTGATATTTGCAGATACTAAAGCAGAAATTTCAAATGGTGATATTATTATTGCTTCTGTAAATGACGCACTTTTTGTAAAAAGAATAATTAAAGATAATAACGCTGTAATACTTGCTTCGGAAAACCCAAAATACCCGCCAGTAAAAATCGCAGAGGATATGAAGTTTTCTGTAATCGGTAAGGTAGTAAACGTACTTCACACATTAAATAAATAAAAAATGACTTACATAGAGCATCCTTAAAAAGTCTGTTTTGCATATTGAAGGAGCAATAAATCGTCTTGTCCTCCTTGCCCCGATTAATCGGGATGTAAACAGAGGAGGTGTCCGCATA
>CAZIXJ010000325.1:0-3857 GCA_964542835.1 uncultured Hyphomicrobiales bacterium | reverse complement strand
GGAAGAAATTTTGAAATAAATGAAGAGCTTGCAGCAGCACTTGAAGCAGCAACAGCACTGCCGGACATATCAGAAAATCCCGCCGCAGCGAAAACACCTGCTCTCATTTTATTGCCGGGCTTAATATTACCCGCAGAATTGCGAATGTTTTTCTCAAATGTCATAACCGATTTGAACTGATTTCGTAATTCATCGTTTACGGTCATTTCGCTCAGGAGACTTTGCTCTTCTTCTTTGCTGAGCAGCCCTTCGGAAAATTCAATTATTTTTTTCTGATAATTCATATTAATCTATTCATTTTGTTTTAAATCATTGATATAAGGAGATAATATTTTCAGAATTTTTTCTTTTGCTCTTACTACTCGGGATTGAGCTCCCGACCATGAGATATTTAGTATTTCAGCCATCTCTTTGTAGCTCATACCTTCTATTACACGCAGAATGAATGCTTCCCGGTAATTAGTATCAAGCAAATCAACTGCTCTTAATATTAAATCAGTGAGTTCTTTATCATCATAATTATTAATATCATCAGAAATTAATTCTTCATAATCAATCATTTCATAAAACTGAGTATTCCTGCTTCGATTGATATATAGGTTTTTTGCAGTTCTTAAGAGATATGCTTTTACGTTTACTACATCTGTTTTATGTTCTTTTTTTGCAAGATATTTCACGAAAGTATCCTGAAAAATATCCTCGGCAATCTGCTTATCTGAAGATAGGAAGAGACAAAAACGATATACTTCATCTGCATACCTGTTGTATAGTTCAGTAAAAGCATAATCGCAATGTGGCTTCTTTCTGTCGAGAAGCACTAAAAGTTCCGCATCGCTGTATTCAGAATAATTCATTAAAAAACCATAAAAACACAATTTACTTACATCTACAATACACAAAAATGAGAAAAATTACTCAAATATTTATGTAAATATTAAAAAATATGCATTTTTTAATGCAACTCGGTATTATCAAATGTTTCTTATGGTTTTATCCGTGAAAAGAAACTAATTTTTTTGGATTTATTCAAATTTTCTTCAAAAAACTAAATTTCTTTTTCATAAATCCTGTATTTTTTGTAAAGTTTTGCATTCATAGTTTTTGTGAGAGCCTTGTTCATCATTAGATTATCTTCGAGTATCCAGCTTGCTTCAGCTCTGTCGCACCCGATTTGTTTTGTTCTTTCTCCAATTTCATAATACAATACAGCATCCGCACCGATATTTCTGTATTCTTCCAGCAAACCCAATACAATAATCCTAATCATATTGATTTTCTTTTTATCTTTGAATAATTGCCATCCGGCTTTAAGTAAAGAACCGTTTTTATTATTGATAAAAAGTTGATTTATATCAGGAAGCCCCAGCAAAAATCCAGCAGGTTTGCTTTTTACTTCAAGAATAAAAGTTAGTTCAGGAGTTGCAATTTGTTTTAAATCTTTTGCCAGAAAATCAAATTCTTCATCTGTCATTTTCACGGCACCCCAGTTTTTTTCCCATGCTTTATTGTAAATAAACTTTAAAGTATCCACATCTGTTCTGAACTGATTTTTATTCTTAAAATCTACTTCTCTTATCGTAATATCATATCTTTCTCTTACTATTTTTTGTACGCGTCGCAGTTTTTCTGTCATATATTCCTCAATTTTCAGCATATAGGCATACAAATCCTTAATCTTCCCATATCCTGCATTTTCAATTAAAATTGAATAATACGGCGGATTATATGGCATAAGCACTACAGGAGGCAATTCATATCCATCAATCAAAATCCCGAGTTCATCATTTACAGACGGGTTCATTGGACCGCGGGAGGCTGCCATACCTTTAGATTTTAGCCATTTTTCAGCTTTAAAAAAAAGCATATTTGCAGTTTTTTGATGATTGATACATTCAAAAAATCCGAAGAATCCCACTTTATCATTATGTGTTTTATTGTGGTTACGGTTTACTATGGCAGATAATCTACCGATGATATGCTTTCCTTCATACGCAAGAAAATGAGCAATTTCAGAATGTGAAAAGAATGGGTTTTTCTCTTCATTTAATAATTTTCTTCTGTCTGCTTTTACCGGAGGAACGAATTTATCATCATCCCTGTAAAAATTCCACTGACAGTTAATAAAATCATTTAGTTCTTTTTTACTGCCGACTTTTTTAATTTCTATATCCATCAAAATTCTCCTTCTGCTACCTGAAAGCATGTAATATTATTATTTCGCCACATATTTACTACTTTATCTCTGTCATCGAATACACATAATATTTTTTCCTTTTCCAGAGTATCAAGCCAGTCTTTTTTTAGAACTTCATCCGGTGTAAAATCGTTTTTCTCTCGCATTAATATCATATGATATTTTACGTTATTTTCATTTAACCATTTAAAAGTTTTATCTTCTACCTGCCTGCTTCTTCCGCTTAGAATAATTACCTTATATCCTGCATCATAAAGAAGTTTATTCATTTTTATTACCGGCATATTAGGAGTATCTTTATCACATTCTTCAAAAAATCTGTTCCAGTTTTTTTTCTTACCTGTGATATATTTTCTCCGATGCCCGATAAGAGCAAGAGTCCCGTCCAAATCGAATATTACTGTATCTTTTTTCATTATTACGTATATTTATGAATAATACTCTTCAAATCAGGATAGTTATCAGATAGTTTACTTCTATCAGCCATTATAAAATCATCAAATTCAAAACCCGGAGCTGTAGTACACCCTACAAGTCCGTAAGAATCATCACTTATAATCTCAGCAGCCATCCATGTATTATGAGGCACAAGATGAGTAGGGCTTTCACCATTCTCAATATCAAGCCCCAGCTTTACTGTGTAGTAATTTCCGTTTCTGTCAATAAAATGCATTTTTATTTTATTTCCATATAAAAAATGCCATAGTTCATCAGCCATTACTTTATGGAATTTCGATGGGTTATTACTCGTAATCAAAAAATAAATAGATGTATAATAAACGCGATTTCCTTTGAATCTTTCATCGAGTGCTGATTGATTAAGAATTTCCTGAGAGCGGTAAACTTCTTTGAAGTAACCGCCCTCAGGATGTGGTAATAAATCTAGATGATTTATCCAGTATTTTTCGTCTTTCATTATTTTCCTCTGTAGAGTTTCCCTTTTATTATCCATTCGGGAGCAGGTTTCCCAAGCAGATAATGGTCATAAAATTCCTTCATACGGATTGCGTAATCAAGTTTGT
This sequence comes from uncultured Hyphomicrobiales bacterium, assembly GCA_964542835.1. GTDB lineage: Bacteria > Bacteroidota > Ignavibacteria > Kapaibacteriales > UBA2268 > CAZIXJ01. Next base: position 641 of record CAZIXJ010000325.1, on the reverse strand, counting down.
TTTCATATTTTCTCGGATGATGTGGCTCGCCTGTGTATTCGAGGAGTATTACTTCTTTTTCCAGTCTTCTGAATGCAAGGAAAAGTTCAACGCCTTGCGAAAACGGAACTGCTTCATCTACTGTACCGTGATAAATAAGCAATGGAGTATCAGCATCAGGAGCTGTGAATACAGGAGAATTATTCAGATAATTATCAAGCGAATCCCATAGATTTCCACCTATTCGGCTTTGATATTTTTCGTACTGGAACTGTCGGGCAAGCCCCGAACCTGTCCGGATTCCACTGTACGCACTCGTCATATTGCCTACCGGTGCTCCTATTACGGCAGCAGAATACATATCAGTTTTTGTAATCATAAAGGCTGCCTGATAAGCAGACCATGAATGCCCCTGCAATCCAATTTTGTCAGGGTCTGCAATCCCTTCGTCTATGAGATACTGGCATCCGCTGTTGATTGCATCTAATGCGTCAAATCCCGGATTACCTTCATAATATTTTATATCCGGTAATAGGAAAATATAATCATCAGGGAAATAATTCGGATAAGAAATCAGATGGAATATTCTTGGTTGCCAGAATGTAAATGCTCTGTCAGACATTTGCTCATAGAAAAATACGATAAGAGGGTATTTTTTGTCG
>CAZIXJ010000324.1:0-3859 GCA_964542835.1 uncultured Hyphomicrobiales bacterium | reverse complement strand
TATCCTTTTTATAGGAAAAAAAAGTCCGATCCAGACCGGGATGGCCATAGCGAAATACCCTACATGAAAGAGTGGCGAACTTAAAACCATGAGTAAATACTTCAGCTTTTTGGTATCGTGATATTGAAGCACGCCGTAAAACATCACCCAAAAACCCGTCCAAGTTCGTACGGTATTCATGGATTGAAGATTTAAAATAGCAATGAAATAACAAGCTAAAATAAAAAAGCCAGTATGTTTTTTCCAGGATGGAAATTTATCAAACAGCTTCATCATAGAGGCCGAGAAAAAGTAACCATAGATGAAGCCTACAAAAACAAAAAACAAACCGGGTGCGGCTATAATCGTCCCTGTAAAATAGGAAAGTATATGTATAAATATATCCCCCTTTAGGTCTGGGTTGGAAGTAAATGTTATGATATCCCCTAAGTCAGACACCCACTGGGAAAAACTAAGGTCAATATAATAGTCGTAAACTCGTGCCCAATGCCGCTTTCCATCACCTATAGTTTCCTTGTTGAAGGTGGATGCATAAATGGTGGCAAAAATGGTGAGCATCCACTTTTTGAAGGTTTTCCCATAGCGCCCTTTTAGACTGTATACCAGTGTAAAAATGGGGAGGAGGAGCATGAGCAGGGTGCTCAAGAGGACATTTTGACCGGTGGATTTATTCATGCACTGAAATCAATAGGAAATTAAAAAAAAACAAACTCAAGTCTTTTTACCTTTTCTCCACTTCTGATGTTCTTTAAAATTGTTAAATCGGTTGCGACCTTTATGCATTCCCATTTTTTCAAGAAAGTGAACTCGTGCTTTTCGCAGGGGTTTGGGAACAGCATTTCTCAATTTATGAAAAACTTTGTCTTTTAGCGAATAGCTATGCTTCCCCTTATTCGCATGGGGAAAAGCTTTCTTTGGAATGGGTTCATTTAAAAACGAACACAACTTTTCCCAACTATCTCCAGCTTTAAAATCCATCGTAATCATGTCCTCCGGTCGATCTTTGAAATAGTCATGTACTGCAGCATAATGGCTTTCAAAACGCCGCAAATAGATTTCTTCATTTCCTGCTAAAACCCCATTTCCATATAACCATTCATGTAAATCAACCTGCGTATCCTTAAAGTGTGTAGAAGCACTATGTAACCATGAGTTGGTATCCCGAACCGTGAGAATAAATTTACTATTGGGATATTTTTTATCCAACTCTTTATACAAAGCCGCCCAGGGCACATCTTGCAGGGCGTCATATTTGCTAGCTTCCTCTAAAGCGACCTCCAAATCACCTTTTAATAACGAAGGTGCCATATCTAGGCGAGCCCCTAGAACGGTATAGCCCAGCTCCAAAAGCGCCAAACCCATAGTTGTTGTACCGGTTTTGTGCCAGCCAATGCAGAATACGCGGGGTTTATGAGGTTTATTTCTTGACATGATTTAATTTAAGCACTAAGCATGAAAAATATGTATCGCAAATTACTCGACACGGATTTTGGCTGCATACAGTTCTAGCCATATTAACAGTACCGTACTTCTCCATAACATATTACTATAATCTGCTCGACCTGACTCATGTGCATCTAACATTTCTCTAAGCGTCTCCATGTTAAACGGATTTGTAGGAAGTTTCTCAAGTCTATGAAATACATCTTTCACAAAACCATATAGGATAGTGCGCAGCCAGATACCCATTGGTGTGCCAAAGCTCTGCTTTCTTCCGTTTAGCACTTCGATTGGCAGATATTCCTTTGCGATATCCCTCAACAAGTACTTTGTTGTTCTTTTCCGGATCTTATACGTTCCGGGTAATTTCATTACATAGTCAATGACTTCATTGTCTAACAATGGAACTCTTGCTTCTACACTATGATACATGTTTATCTTATCCACCTTCTCCATAAAAGTATAAGGTAAAATAATTTGCATATCCGTATATAATAGCTGTTGGAGAAAAGGCAATTGGCTTATATCTTTTTCAACCCTATTATATATTTCATATGGAGCGCTTTCATCGATTCTATGCCAAATTTCTGGTTTGAAAGCATTCTTCCATTTCTTATTATACGGGCCAGATACCATATATCCAAGCTTTCTCCAACCTGGCTTAGCATGAACAGATTTTGCTCTGCCCTTATATGTTTGCCTTCTACTCTTGTCTGGATATAGTGCTGACAATATAGGAAAACCCATTTTTCGAAGCCATAACTCACTTGCATCCAAATGTCTTCCATATCCAGCAAACAATTCATCGCCACCATCACCTTGCAGCACCACTTTAGTCGTTTTACTACATTCCTTTGCCATAAGATGCAAAGGGATGGCAGCAGGATCTGCAAAAGGGTCATCATATTGGTAAATGATATCCTTTAACTCGTCTTCTATACCCCTCGTGCTAATTTGAAATTCATGATGTTCCGTATTGTATCTATTCGAAACCTGTTTGGCCAACGGCAGCTCACTATTTGAACTACCCTCAAAAGATGCTGAAAATGTCTTCAATTTTTTCCCAGTGTTTTGGGCAGCCAGAGCCACTACTAGAGAAGAATCTATGCCCCCACTGAGATAAGCGCCGATCGACACATCACTTCTGCATTGTCTTCTGACTCCTTCTTCAAGTAATTGCTTTGTAGTTCTCTTCGCTTTGTCATACGTAGGTCTACTTTCTGTGTTAGCTTGCATAATATTCTGGGGTACACTCCAATAGCAATGCTCTGAGAGTTCCCAGTTATTTATGTTAAAAGATACATAGCTACCTGGGCTAACTTTTCTAACTCCTCTGACTATATTTTGGTCTCCAATCACACTACCGTGAATAATGAACTCATGAACAGCTTGCCAATTAATAGTCAATTCAGCCAGGTAATCATATAATACTTTGGCTTCAGAGGCAAAGACAAAGTATTCTTTTGTTATCATGTAATATAAAGGCTTGACGCCAAGGCGATCTCTTGTTAACTGAAACTCACCCGTCGATTTATTCAGATAGGCAAATGCAAAAATCCCATTTAAGTCTTTGACACCTTTTATACCGTTTTCTTGTAAATGATGATACAAAGTAATGGTATCTGAATCCTGTTTACCTTTGTGGTAGGCTGGAAGATCTTTATAATTGTAAATTTCACCATTATACGTCATCAGCGTATTCCTATCCTGGGTGTAAGGCTGGTTTGAAGCAGGTGATAGGTCAATGATACTCAAACGATGATGATAAAGGCCAAAATTCTTCTCTTCTATTGCTCCAGTGTGATCTGGGCCACGATGTTGCATAAGCTGGAAGGACTTTTTGAACTCCTCAAACTTTGCCGAGGCTGAATCTCTAAAAACTATTCCAGCTATTCCACACATATGAATAAAATAGAAATGATCACTTCTTTTTTGAAATAATTTTGTTTCTTAAATAGACTATTGTTCTTCGTAAACGAAGATATCTTGTGTGCACCTGCTGAGACAGTTTACGTTGATCATTAAATAAATTTATGACAGCTGCCATTTGCCTTTCGGATAAGGATAAGTGATGCTCTTCATCAATTTTAGTAGCAAGAGAATGGTAATCCATTTGCAGTCTTTCTTGCTCTGGGAGAAAGCTATTGCACAACTCCCATGTTTGCTCATATCGCTGAAGATATTTTGCTGCGATCCCTTCAAAATACTTTTTTCTGTTTAGATCATCAGCCTTTACCTCCTTAGGGAGAGCAATAAGTTCTTCATAAAGCTTGGAAGTAAGGATGGCATCATGTTTTCGAACTATTCGGATTATTTCCAACTCAGATAAAGATAATGATGGGTTAACTCTTTTAAAGGGATCTTGGATATCTTCATTTAGACCGAGCCAATCTATAAAAAATATTCTTTTCAATGCACC
>CAZIXJ010000323.1:0-3875 GCA_964542835.1 uncultured Hyphomicrobiales bacterium | reverse complement strand
TTCTCTTAATATCAAGAGATTTGCACATTTGCTTCAATTCTTCAATATTTTCAATAATAATATTATTCATAACTTTCAAGACAAATAATAAAAGAAATAATTTTAGATATTGACAACCGGGCATGCTTCATAGTTATGTTTTCTTTCAGTCCACTCCACAATTTTTATTTCTTCGTTAAGTCCGTATAGTTTTCTCGAATAATTGTTTCAACGTTTTTATTGTTATGAACATTTTGCCGCTGTCAGGAAGTTTGATAAAATCATATTTTTCATAAAATATTTCTGCTTTTATGTCAATCGGGTCAACAACTACAGCAAAAGAACCAATTTCCCTTGAAATTTCATAACTTCTTTTCAAAGCATCAATCAGTAATATTTTTCCTAATCCCTGCCTCTGAAACTTTTTATCAATTGCTAATCTTCCAAGTAATGTAGTTGGTATCGAATCATAAGTATTTGGGAGTTTTTTGGCAATATTATCCGAAAAATCAGTTCGATTTATGCTGTTATTTGATAATGTGTAATACCCTTTAATCAGCAAAGTTCTATCTTCAGGAAGTACAAAACATGCCGACAATTTTCTTCTTAAATCTTGCCCTGCTTGCTTTTTGAGATAATTATTCAGTAATTCATTACCACAATCAAATTCATTTCGGATGTGCTTTTTTTGGAGTAATTCAATCATGAACTATTCCTTATTTGCAATAAATGAACTATAATCATTGTAAGCCTTTTTTAATGCTTTAGAAGGTTCTTTTGGATTCGTAATAGCATCAAAAAAAATTTGGCTGTCTCTTTCGGAAGTGATAATTCGTTCATTTTCCTCAATTATTTCTTTAGCTTTTTCCTGAGCAGTGTGAATTACGAAATCTGTTAAATTTCTATAACCACCCAAATATGCTGCTTTTTCAAAAAGCAATTTTTGAGATTTGGGAAGTCTTGCATCAAATCTTGCATAATCTTTAGCTACTACACTCATAATTCTAACTCAAAAAATTTTATACGTATATTTTCAGTACATTTAAAAACGAAAGGTCATAGTAGTTTATTTTTATAAAAATCAAAAGTGGTAGTTTTTCATTGTAGTAGTATTTGTTTTTTGATATAATTGAAAGAGTTTCAGTGCACAGAAAGGTCCTTTTCTAAACCAATCTAATACCCGTAGCTAATATTTCTTTTACAAATGGGTTGGATTCATTGAAGTTTTCAGTTCGGTAAGGATGCAGTTCGAGTTTTGTATTTGTACGCAATTTTGGTTCGGACAGACGTAGATTGTCGAAATATCTGATACCCTGCAAATCATCGGATATTACGGCAAAATCAATATCACTGTATTCATGAGCATTGCCTTTTGCATAACTGCCGAAGAGATAAACATTACTAATATTTATCTTGTCTTTTTTTGCTTCAGCAATCAGCTTATTAGCAATTTCCTTCATATTTTCGATTTTTATTCTATCCCTCAAAACTCTCATCCTCGAATACATCCTCAATTACGAGTTTGTCATCACCATTTCTGTGCATTTCTGCAAATTTTTCAGCCCAATCTTGTCTTGGGTTATCCGGTGGATTAGCTTTGTTATCCGATTCTGACATATAAAAACCAAATTTTTAATATACATAATACTTTGAAGAGTGAAAAATTAAATTTTTATTTTTTCCTTTCCCCTTTTCTCTATCTAAACAATTCCGTATTTTTGCATTTTGTAAACTAACAGATGAAAATAAAAATGACTGTAAATGAAAAAATTGTAATTCTGGATTTCGGCTCTCAATATACTCAGCTTATTGCCCGCAAAGTTCGTGAAACAGGTGTTTATGCGGAAATTCATCCGTTCAATATAGAAAAAGCTACTCTCAACGAACTCAAACCTAAAGGAATTGTCCTTTCAGGCGGACCTTCAAGTGTGTTCGGAGAGGGCGCCCCGCATCCGAAATTTGATGTATTGAACTATGGCGTGCCTGTGTTGGGCATATGCTACGGTTTGCAGCTTATTGCTTACCAAAAAGGCGGTGAAGTGGATACAGCAGCAAAACGGGAATACGGTAGAGCCGGACTTATCATTGACAGTCATGATGACCTTTTTGAAGATGTTTACACTAATACACAGGTTTGGATGTCTCACGGTGATGCCCTCACACAACCACCTGAAGGTTTTGAAGTGATAGCCCATACAGATAATGCTCCGATTTGTGCTATTCGCAGCGAAAATAAAAAAATATTCGGAGTGCAGTTTCACCCTGAAGTTCATCATTCAGACCAAGGGGTAAAAATATTAAATAATTTCGTGAGAAATATTTGCGGTTGCACCGAAACTTGGACTGCTGCTGCATTTGTGGAAGAGTCAATCGAAATAATTAAAAAGCAGGTTGGCGACGAAGGAGTAATACTTGCTCTCAGCGGTGGTGTGGACTCTACTGTGCTTGCAGTGCTGCTGCACAAAGCAATAGGCGATAAACTCCATTGCATTCACGTAGATTCCGGTTTGATGAGGCACAAAGAAAGTGAACAGATAATGGAGCTTTTCAAGCATCATTTTGATATTTCAATAGACCTCATCAACGGCAAAGAAGCATTCCTCAGCAAACTTCACGGCGTTACCGACCCTGAAAAGAAAAGAAAAATCATAGGCAATACATTCATCGAACTTTTTGAAAAAGACGCTAAATCAATGCCTGACAGCAAATGGCTGGCTCAAGGTACGCTTTATCCCGATGTAATCGAATCCGTATCAGTAAATGGACCGTCGGTTACTATTAAAAGCCATCACAATGTAGGCGGTTTACCTGCAAAAATGGACTTGAAAATCCTCGAACCATTCAGAGAATTATTCAAAGACGAAGTAAGAGCCGTCGGACGTGAGCTTGGAGTTCCGGACTGGTTCGTAAAGCGTCATCCGTTCCCGGGTCCTGGCTTGGGCATTCGCATACTTGGAGAAATAACAGAAGAAAGAATTGAAATCCTTCAGAAAGCCGATAAAATCTATACAGATGAAATTCAGTCTGCGGGTCTTTATGACGAGATATGGCAGGCATTTGCAGTATTACTTCCGGTAAAATCCGTCGGAGTAATGGGCGATGAACGCACATACGAAAACACATGCGTACTCCGTGCCGTAACAAGCGTGGACGGTATGACAGCCGACTGGTATCATATGCCTTACGACGTCCTCGCCAAAATCTCCAACCGTATAATAAACGAAGTACGAGGAATCAACCGAGTTGCATATGACATAAGCAGCAAGCCACCTGCAACTATTGAGTGGGAGTAGTATGAAGCTATCAAAACATTTTTTGGAATATTCTTCACAAGTACGTGATTACTTAACTTTAGAACTTTGTGAATTTGTTGTAGATAACTTTGTTTCAAAAGAAATTCAACCTGATGGAAGAACTAAATATTGGGGATTCATTCAAAAATATAAAAAATATTTAAGAGTCGTTGTTGATATAGATGGCGAGACAATTATTACTGCATTTTTTGATAGAAATTTTAAAAGTAAAATGGAAAATTAATATGAAATTCAAATACATACAGGAAACCGACACTTTTTATCTGAAATTTTCGGATAATAAGAGTAGTGAAAGTGAAGAAATTTCTGAAAATGTAATTGCGGACTTTGATGAATCCGGCAAACTAATCGGAATTGAATTTCTGTCTGCCAAATCTATGATAGATTTCAGTAGTTTGACTATTGATTCTCTACCATATAAAAATTTTAATATGATAAATGCATTATGACAACAAAATGCCACAACTGCGGAAATGAACCTCTTAATATTTAACCATATTAATATGAAATTAGTCAAAAATAAATGATAAAATATTAATTTAGAATATTTTATTAATGAAATATGTTGTATATTTGAATTTT
>CAZIXJ010000322.1:0-3884 GCA_964542835.1 uncultured Hyphomicrobiales bacterium | reverse complement strand
TACGACCTTACTCCCGATAAAAGCGGTGCAAATCTGGTAAATGCAGGCTCTCCCGATGTGATTGAAATATGGAATCTCGTTTTTATTCAGTATAACAGAAAAGAAGATGGTTCGCTGGAGGAACTAAAATCAAAACACGTAGATACCGGAATGGGATTTGAGAGAATCGCAGCAGTAATTCAGGGCAAAAATTCCAATTATGATACTGATGTATTTATGCCGATAATTAAGGAGATTGAAAAAGAATCAGGACAGAAATATTCAAAAGAACTAAATAATCCTACAGGCATAGCTATGCGTGTAATTGCAGACCACGTGAGAACTGTCTCTTTTGCCATTGCAGATGGTGCTTTGCCGGGCAATGAAGGTAGAAGCTATGTACTGAGAAGAATACTCAGAAGAGGCTCAAGATTTGCAAGAAATCTCACATTCAGAGAACCTGTAATGTACAAACTCGTTTCTGTGCTTACTGAAAATATGGGCGGACAATTCCCTGAACTTTCGGAGCAAAAAGAAACTATTGAAAAAGTAATAAAAGGCGAAGAGGAATCTTTCATAAAAACATTAGACAGAGGACTTGAATTATTTGAGCAAATTCGTGATAATTTGATAAAAGATAATAAAAAAGAAATATCAGGTGAAGATGCTTTTAAATTAATGGACACTTACGGCTTTCCTATTGACCTTACTCAGCTTATCGCAAGAGAAAATAATCTCTCTGTGGATATGGAAGGATTTGAAAAGCATATGACTGAACAAAAGGAACGCTCCAGAGCTGCCAGAAAAGATATTAAGCAGGAAGTGGAAGTACCGGCAATAGATGAAAAAACCAAATTTGAAGGTTATGAATACACTTCACTTGAAGCTAATGTAATCCTTACAGAAGGGAATAAGATAGTACTTGACCGAAGCCCGTTTTATGTGGAAAGCGGGGGTCAGATAGCAGATACCGGTACAATTATTATGGGTGGAGAAGAATATGAAGTAGAGGACGTAAAAAAATCCGGCGATGCAATAGTTCACTTTTGCAACAGGGAAGTAAAAGATGCTGCAGGAGAAACTGCACTGGTAAAAGTAGATGAGACGAGAAGAAGAAAAATCATGAAAAATCACTCTGCTACTCACCTTTTGCATCAGGCTTTGAGAGAAGTACTGGGCGACCACGTTAAGCAGGCAGGCTCTCTTGTAGCTCCTGATTATCTGAGATTCGACTTCAATCATTTCGAAAAAGTAAATGATGAACAAATCAAAAAAATTGAAAAGCTCGTTAATGACAAAATATTCGAAGGGCATAGAGTAGATATTAAGGAAATGCCGATAGAAGAGGCTCAGAAAGATGAAAAGATTAAAATGTTTTTTGGTGATAAGTACGGTGATGTAGTAAGAGTAATTACTATGGACCCTGATTATTCCAAAGAGTTATGCGGCGGTACTCACGTGAGCAATACTTCTGAAATAGGAATTTTCAAAATTACTTCGGAATCATCCGTTGCTGCAGGAGTCCGCAGAATAGAAGCAGTTACATCCGAAGAAGTTTATGATTATATTAATTCTCAGAATAAAAAAATAGAACAAAATAAAAATGAAATATCCGAATTACACATAAAAATCAAAAAACTGGAAAAAGAACTGAAGCAGGCAAAAGTACAGCAAATGTCAGGTGCTTCCGGCAGTATTGCCGATGATTACACTGATGTAAACAGCATAAAGGTAATAGCGAAGAAATTTGAACTTGATAATATGGATGAGCTAAAAGGCGTAGCAGATAATATGCGTGCCGAATTAAAATCATCCGGCATTGCTCTTCTTGCTATGGAAAATGAAGGAAAAGTACAGCTTGTTTGCGTTTCTACAGATGATATTATGAAAAAACTTCCTGCCGGAAAACTGGTAGGGGCAGCAGCCAAAATGCTCGGCGGAGGAGGCGGAGGCAGACCTCATATGGCTACTGCCGGCGGAAAAGATGCAACAAAACTTGATGAAATGCTGAAAAAATTTCCTGAAATAGTTAAAGAAATGATGTAAAAAATTATTATATTGCAATAATAGTTTAAATAAAAACAGAGGAAAAAAATGGAAAATCAAATTAGAAATATGCTGGTAATATTCCTGTTTGTACTGATTATATATTTACTATCAGTATTGTCATCTATACTTTTGCCTCTGGTATTTGCATTGCTTTTTGCTATTGTTTTTCAGCCACTGATACAGTTTCTTATAAAAAAGAAAATACCAAAATGGCTTATATTGCCTACAGTGGCAATAATTTCTTTGAGTGTAATTACCGGAATTGCTCTTATAATATCTTCTACCACACAGCAAATAATTGAGGTGCAGGATTATCTTATCAATCAGTTAAGCTATAAAGCTCAGAATGTAATTGACTGGTTCAATACATTATTCGGGCTTAATTATAATGCAAAAATGATAACAGATGAATTGTTTTCCGGAATTGATACAGAATGGATTTCATCTACAGCAGGTGGAATAGCAAAAGGCTTGGGTTCATTTGCAGGTTCATTTGCCTTATTTGCTTTGTATTATATATTGCTTCTGGCAGGTATGGCTCATTACAGAAGATATATCACTTATGTTGGTGGAACTGACGGTAAGCAGCTTTTAAAAGAATATGAAAATATTCAGAAAAGCATTTACTCATATATAATAATAAAAACTTTAATTTCGTTGGTAACAGGTATATTTGCTTATATTATTTGTATTTCTTTCGGAATAAAATTTGCAATTTTCTGGGCATTTCTTACATTTTTATTTAACTATATTCCTTCCATCGGCTCTATTACAGCGACGATTTTCCCGGTTCTGATGGCTATTATTCAATTTGATTCAGTAAAAACTATTTTGCTTATTCTTGTTTTGCTTGGAACTATACAGTTTCTGATGGGTAACTTTTTCGAGCCTATGATAATGGGAAACAGGTTAAGGCTAAATACACCTACGGTAATATTCGGACTTGTATTCTGGGGTTATATATGGGGAGTGGCAGGTATGATATTATCTGTGCCGTTGCTCGTAATACTGAAAATAATTCTCGAAAGATTCCCTGCATTTTCTATTGTAGGAAGGATAATGGGCTATCCCGATAAAAATTTTGAAGCAGAACAATATTAATTTATAGGAGAAAAATATGAATAAATACGATGAAATATTCGAATACAACAAAAAATGGGTAGCAGAAAGAACTGTATCCGATGAAGATTTCTTCAAAAATTTATACAAAGAACAAAATCCGGATTTCCTTTATATCGGATGCTCTGATAGCCGTGTACCTGCCAATGTAATTACCGGGCTTGATATGGGTGACTTATTTGTACACCGTAATATAGCTAACGTAGTAACTAACGCTGATATTAATATTCTCTCGGTATTGCAGTATGCTGTGGAAGTACTTAAAGTAAAGCATATAGTAGTATGCGGGCATTACGGATGCGGGGGAGTAAAAGCTGCTATGCAGGGAAAATCATTCGGGCTTATTGATAACTGGCTCAGAGAAATAAGAGATGTTTACAGGATTCATTCTTCTGAGCTTAATGATATAAATAATGAGGACGAAAGATTCGACCGCCTCGTAGAACTGAACGTAATAGAGCAATGTATAAACGTAATAAAAACCTCTATTCTTCAGAAAAGCTATCTCGAAAATGGTTTTCCTACTGTTCACGGTTGGGTATATGATATGAAAAACGGGTTGCTTAAAGATTTGGAACTTGATTTCGGTGCAATTCTAAAGAAAGTTCAGGAAATTTATAATTTATCTGAATAGAAGTGTATAGAGTAAGGGAGAATAATTTACTGCTTTATTAAAAGAATGTCTTATACCAAGTTGCTTTCAATCGTATAATATATTTCATAAGAACTATAAGTTT
>CAZIXJ010000321.1:0-3896 GCA_964542835.1 uncultured Hyphomicrobiales bacterium | reverse complement strand
TCCGGTATTTCGACGGACAATGCTGTTATTTTTCTGTTCAACATGAGGGTTGTCATTTTTTTTGTATGGACGTCCTCGTGTAAAGGTCAGCTTATACTTCTCTGCAAATTTAAGGACTGAATCATTGATGAATTCTGACCCATTATCTGAATGAATCCCGCGTAAAGGAAAGGGAAAGGCCTCCAAGGCCGTTGTAAGGGCATCGTTTATAACCTGCATAGACTTATCCTTTGCAAGTGTACAGATTGTCCAGGAGGAGTGAATATCTGTCATGGTAAGTGTAAACAGGAAGCCTCCAAAAACATTACCGCCATTATGAGCAACCAGATCCATTTGTGTGAATCCGGCAGGTGAATTTTCCCATTCGGTGAAAGTTTTAATGGGAATACGGTCTATCAGGTAATGGGATATAGTGGACCCCATTGTCAATACAGTTTTGCTCTTTTTTAAGTTTGATTCATGCAGCCTCATAAGCCATATCTGGAGTAATGCCGTCATGCGATGAATGAGGTCTAAATAAATTATACTTTTTTATGTACTGCTTTATCCCCTGATAGCATTCATTCATATTTGTATAGTCCTTTAGGTATACTTCATCGTACTTGAGACTTCTCCAGAATCGTTCCACCACTATATTGTCCAGACATCTTCCTTTCCCATCCATACTTATTCGAATCTTCTTTTTTTCAAGTTCACCGATAAAGCTTTGAGAGGTAAACTGTACTCCCTGGTCGGTATTGAAAATATCAGGTTTGCCATACCTGCTCAGAGCGTCCTTTAAAGCTGATACACAGAAATGAGAATCAAGAGTATTTGACAGTTCCCAAGAGAGCACCTTACGGGAATACCAGTCTAATACAGCTACAAGGTATACAAAACCGTGTTGAAGCCTGAGTAGAGTAAGAGACAGAGCGTAGTCAGACTATTTCTCTATCTCTCCTCTCCGAACCGTACGTGCACCTTTCAGCGCATACGGCTCTCCACTTAATTGTGACGAACGGCCATTGCAACATCAGCGTAGCGTGATGTGACAGTATTTCTGATTTCTTCTCTCAGATATGGGTTCTTCTCCGGTAGACGCCAGCGGAAAGGAAGTTTGGGACTACTGACTAATCTTACCAGCGATATCCCGCACAAATTTCCGTTGTTTGTTTTGCCGAATAATACCCACGTCTTTGCTTTATTTGGCTTGGGTTGTTTGCACCAACTTATCAGCAATGATTTGATGCTACAACGATACTTTCGTGCAAGCCAATGTGCAAGTTTCCAGAATACGATACGGTCGATTTTACTGTAAACTATAGCAGTAAAATCAGTATGACGATAAAATTGAGCCCATCCTTTCAGTTTCTGATTGAGCTTTTCTACCTTGTCAATCTTGCTACAGCTGTAGTCACTAGATAATTCTTTGCTCATTGAATGAGCGAAGGCTTTTGCTTTTTCTTTGGGAATTCCCGATACGACACGCATATTGCCTTTAGGTCCACGTTTCCGTATAATTCTGTGTCCGAGAAATATGAAACCGTCATTTACATGGGTAACATGGGTTTTCTCCATGTTCAAATTAAGTTTCAGTATTTCTTCAAGAAAGTCACGACATTGATCGCGAATGTCCTTCGCTTGCTGTTTGGTCCCTTTGACGATGACAACAAAATCATCTGCGTACCGACAGTAGGCAACGGCTGGTTTCCATTTGCGATTTTCAGTTAGGGCAGGTTTGCGTCCCACCTTTATACTGTGATTCCAGTACCAGCGGTCTTTGCGGGCTTTCTTGCTCAAATAACATTTGTCCAGGTATTGATCGAATTCATTAAGCATGATATTCGATAACAATGGCGATAAAACTCCTCCCTGTGGGACTCCTTGGCTCGTTGCACAAAATAGATTCTTTTCAACATGACCAGCCTTAATAAATCGCCAAAGCAAATTATTAAATCGCTGACAACTGATACGTTTGCGTACACATTTCATAAGTAATCTGTGGTGAACTGTATCAAAATAGCTTGATAGATCTCCCTCAATTACCCAGCGTCCTTTCGTCTCATTAGAGTCGGTTAACTGTAATTTGACTGTGCGAATTGCATGATGTACGCTCCGTTCAGGTCTGAAACCATAAGATAATGAATGATAGTCATTTTCCCATATTGGCTCCATTGCCATTAGCATGGCTCGTTGAACAATTCTGTCTCGTATAGTCGGAATTCCCAGTGGGCGTTGTTTCCCATTGCTTTTAGGGATATGTATTCTTCTTGCCGGGGATGGTTTATATTCACCTGACAGCAGATCTATTCTGATTTCAGATAAATATTCTTTCAGCCTGTCCCGTAAGGTATCTTTAGTTATCCCATCTATACCCGGTGTTTTTGCACCTTTGGATAAAAGCGTAATTTCTGCAGCTTTCTCAAGCCACAGAGGATGACTAATTAGACGTAACAGTCGATTCACTTTTCGTGAACTGTCTGTTTCAGTCCATGTTGCTAATTTACGTTGCATTTCACTGATTATCAAAAGTCTTCACCTCATTAAAGTCAGTTAGTCTGTACACGCAGATCAATTAAGCTGTACCCCTTTGCCATGTGACAGGCTTTCCCTGTCTCAGACTACTACGAGTACTCCGTCAATCTGTTCATCGTTGGGGTCATACTCCCTTTACATCTAAACAGATCTTCCCCGGTTTACCTATCTGAACTCAAATATATTGGGGGTGGATGCCGTTCGCAATCTTTAACCTTATCGTTCTGTAAGGAGATAATGCTTTGATGTAGAGTTATGATAGTACATCAATCCATTGTGGAGATACATACATTTTATCTGACAATTCGGAGTCATTATTCTTGGCTGTAATTATGACTCAGCATTATACCGCCTGTTAACTCGTGTAGGCAGTGGCGACGTTTCAGCCCATAGATACGGATTAATCGGTTCATGTTCTTCATCCGTCCAATATTCAGTTTCGAAAAGCATCTTGGCTTAACGAGCTCGCCTCACTTTCCTTTGTCAGCGGGTTTCATCACCTTATCAGCATACGATAAGTCACTGCCGCTCAAACTTTTCTATCTGCATAACCAGATAGAAAACATAAATTCTTCAGATCCTTCAGTTTCTTTATGTATTTCAGATAGGCTCGTGGTTCATTTGAACTTCCTTGTTCCCCATGAACTCCGGGCACACTGTAGGTAACATCTGTACACCTGACCATGTTCGGTCTATTAATATCAAGATTTCTGAGTAAATATGGATATATTTTATGGTCAGGATGCCGTTTACTCAAGTTCTTCTTGGGATATATGGCTTCAATTCCCATTAGAGCCATTAAACGCTGTACCCGTTTCCTGTTTATACGCTTTTTCGGGAAGTCAAGACGAAGCCTATTACGCATTTGCCTGCTTCCCCATGTCGGATTATCCATATACAACTCATCAATACGCTTCATATATTCAAGGTTCTCCGGTGACTCCCCTCGTGGCGTGTAATAGTATGATGATCGTGACACCTGTAACAATCGGCACTGTTCACTGATACTCATGTCTGCTCCTGGGGTAATCAATCCTCGTCTATAGGAATGTGAGTAATTCCAAGATTTTTTTTTAACCAGTCAATTCTGATCTGTTGTTTCCCTATTGCCCTAAACAAATCGTCTTTTTCTTTTTCAATCTTCTTCGTATCCCGCTTCGATGCAAAAATGTCTGCACCGTTGTCGAGCAACTCTTTCTTCCACTGAGTTATCTGCTGAGGATGAACATTGTATTCCTTAGCAATTTCAGCTAACTGCTTTTCTCCCTTAACAGCTTCAATAGCTATTTTGAATTTGAACTCTTTGTCTCGCTTCATTCTTCTTGCCATTTTGTCCCCCTGTTAATATTATCGACAATCAAACAGAGTCTGTTGTCTTAATT
>CAZIXJ010000320.1:0-3909 GCA_964542835.1 uncultured Hyphomicrobiales bacterium | reverse complement strand
TTATTAGTTATTAGTTATTAGTTATTAGTTATTAGTTATTAGTTATTAGTTATTAACTAATTGGAATATTCATAATATTTTGATAGATTTGTTATTTTTTAACAAAATCAAATATGAAAGAAAGTATATTAAGAGATAAAAGTTTCAAATTTGCTGTTAGAATTGTTAATTTATCGATTGTTCTCAAATCTACAAAAAAGGAATATGTTATTTCAAAGCAAATTTTGAGAAGCGGTACAAGTATTGGTGCTCAAATTCGGGAAGCTCAATATGCAATAAGCACAAAAGATTTTCTACATAAATTATCTATAGCTCAAAAAGAATGCAATGAAACTTTATATTGGCTGGAATTGCTATTTGAAACGAAATTTCTGACCCAAAAAGAATTTAACAGCATTTATACGGAAGCTGAAGAACTAATAAAAATTATTACCAGCTCAATAAAAACAATGAAAACAAAACAAACAAATAAATAACTATTAGTTATTAACTATATAGTGATTAGTGATTAGTGATTAGCGGCAAGAAATATTTCCGCCTTAGACGGTCTGATAATCGGGAAAAGCAGAAAAACTAATCACTAATCAACTAATATCTGCCCGCCTTAGGCGGTCTAATAATCGGGAAAAGCAAAAAAACTAATCACTAAAAAACTAATCACTAATAACTAATAAACTAATAACTAATCTCTGCCCGCCTTCGGCGGTCTAATAATCGGGAAAAGCACAAAAAAACTAATCACTAATCACTAATCACTAATCACTAAAAAACTAATCACTAATCAACTAATATCTGCCCGTTTTAGGCGGTCTAATAATCGGGAAAAGCAGAAAAAACTAATAACTAATCAACTAATAACTAATCACTAAAAAAACTAGTCCCTCATGTATTGGGTTTTCACTACGGCGCGGGATATTTCGATATTATTGTCATTTACGGGAATGGCTGTGATAATTACGTTATAAAGCCCCTGAGATGAAAGCTCTTTTGCCTGAAATGTAGCAGTGTGCGAACCTTTTTTCTTGTAAAAGTTCTTCAGAAGTCTGCCCGTTTCATCATCGGGCAGTATCTTTACGAATTTGCCCAAAGCATCATATACTTCTACGGTGAGATATACATCATCTTCCAGCTTATACTCTATCACTGTAGCATCATCAAACGGATTTTTGGAAGGCTTTGCCTCTACTATTACGGCATTCGGTACTCTTACGCAGGAATAGGCAAGAGTAGTCTCGCCTTCATTGGCATCAATATAAGTAAGTTTGTAGCAATAATTACCGCCTCTGTACTGAACTGTATCATATTCCAGCAAATATTCCAGTGGCTCTTCAGAATAAAACTCACCTTCCATATCAGGAAAAAAATAAGCCCCCGGCTCGTGAGTGGCTACAAGCTCATAATCCAGCTCATCTTCAGGCGTAGCGGGGTCGTATCTCGGTGCTTTATATAAATTAAATCCGTAATTATTCACTTCTGCAAAAGTTCGCCAGTTAAGCCTTATATTCTTAACTCCGGCATATTCTGCTGTGAAATAATCAAGTTCAAACTGAGGGCGTTCCGTATCATCATTTCTGTAAATTACGAGTGTTTCAAGACCTTCATCCATTTCGATATTATCATTTTTTTCAAGTGTGTAATATCTGATATAAGGCGGAATTATGTCAAGTTCATCAATCTTGAAAGCATTTCCCTGCCACTTCTGAGTAGGTAATTTCCAGGATATATACTGAGGAATTTCTCTTCCGTCAAGAGTAAAGAGTTTGAAAGTGCCGATTCTTACTGTCTCATCAATTTCTACAAATCTTGATTCCTGTTCTATCACGTCAGGTCCTAATACATAAATGCTGAATCTGTCTTCAAATACACCCGACCAAATATCATATGGAGGTTTGCCTGATAAATATTCCGGCTGTAATTCCGAAGTGCCTTCTACATTCTTAATTCCAAGATTATTATAATCATAGTCTTCACCAAGCCCAAGAAATTCAAACTGGTAAGTACCATTTGCATAATATCGCCAAATATCGCTGTATCTGAGCAAATACAAATCAAACATCAGCGTATCCTGAGACCTCAAAAAGCTGTTTCGTATTTCTACTACTCCAAGAGTATCAGATTCTGTCTGACTTTTTGATACAGAATATACTGACAGAAATATTACAATTATATATAATAATTTTCTCATCTAATCTCATTCACACTGTTAGTTTTGCCTCTGTTATTCCATCTGATATTAAAATCGCGTGTAGTAATTGTACCGTCCATATCAAAATCATAATATTTATAGCCGTCAAAGTCAGATTTATTCCAATTGTCAAGCAAACTTATAAAGTAATCTTTATCACGGGTAATTTCCGATGTTGTAAGATTTTTGGCATCAATTTCGTAGATAAAACCACCCGGTATAGCATAAACGTAATCCTCAGTAACTTTTCTGATTCGCATTAACTGGGACTGCTCTTCCACAAGATCGAGTATTCCGGTATTTGATGTAAAGTCATATATTATCTTGCTGTTCGATGTATCAAATCTCAAATTTCTCGTCATTACGGGCATATGATTTCTGTGCCTGATTACTACGTTCAGGTTTGCAGAATTACCCTCTGCAAGTCCGTCTCTTTCCGATATGCTGACACCGGCTTTGCCGCTTGTATCTATTAATTTTCCGTATCTGTCCACAAAGGCAGCTTTATAAAATTTTGCGGCATCAAATTCCGACTCTCTGAATTCCAATACTACCCAATCCACTGCACTATCAGGTATTTGATTTACATCAAAAGCACTCTGACTAAGCAAATTATAAGGATATTCATCAGCAGGAGGATTTCTGAGCAAATCCTGTGCGTATAGGTCCTGTTCCATTTCTCCTGTATTTCGGTTATAAGCTCCCTGAAGCAACAGTCTTGCCCGGAATACGAAATAATCCATAAGAGGCATACCAACCGCATAATGCCCTGACCTGCCTATATTAAGAGACTGTGAAAAAGCCCAGAATCCAAGTGTTTCATTTTGCTCTGATTGCAACTCTTCCCATTCACTTCTGTTCGGGTCCCATCGCTGTAAAATAAGCTCCGGTACATTCATACCAAAAGTTTCATCAATAGCGGGATTAACCGAATTTCTCCAGCCGTATCCGAATGCCATATCAAATCCGTCAAATACAGGATTTCCCGAAATGTCGGATGCGGCAATCTCAAATGAACGGGCTACCTTCTCATCGGTATCAGGGAAATCAGGGAATCTCTGAGGATATACCACAGAAGTAATTTTATAAATTTCATTTTTATTTGCTTCGCTGTCGAAATAAACGAATGTATATGGATTATTCAGAACAATAGTATCATTTGCCAAAATGCCGGGACGTGCAAATGCACCGTGTATCTCGGCAATAGAACTGTCCGAATCCATGCTGCGGAATACGGGGTCTTTATCAGCAGGAAGTGAAAGAGTATCAGGAGCAGTGGTATCTCTGCGGGTGTAAGTATGAATATGCGTACCTACGTAAAGGCTGTCATTCACATAAACATTGCCGCCGAGCATCAGGCTGTCTGTATTTTTTACGAGGAGATTTCTAAGTGCATCCTGAGTTGCGGGAATTTCAGGACCGGTAGTAAGATTGCCTACGCCGGTGTATTCCACGTTTACTCTGCCCTCGAACTCCGGTGCATATGCAAGCGAAGCCGATGTAGTCCTCAATATATCTACCGAATCGCCTATTATAAAATTATTTTCTTCGCTGTTTCTTAACTGACCGCTTTGCAATCTGAGATTTTCGGTAACGGTAAAGCCTCCGCCATCCACTATATCAACACCATAAATGTTATCAATAGCGAGCCTTGAGAATCTGCCGTCGCCGGAAAGCTGCTGGGAAGATTGTTCACGATTCATTATTACTTCTTTCCTGCCGCG
>CAZIXJ010000319.1:0-3914 GCA_964542835.1 uncultured Hyphomicrobiales bacterium | reverse complement strand
ACAAAAATCAATAATAAATATAAAGTTTTCATTTTTCTTATTCCTGTTTTTATTAATTTCAACTTAAAAATAATACTAATATATAAATATAAAAAATCAATTTATAATAAAAATTTTTTTTGTTTAATTATTTTTTCTTATTTTTAAAAAGTTTTTTGGCACAAAAATTTCTTGTAAGTGCAAATATCGATTTCTGGGGGGATATGTATTTAATTGATAACATATTGGTAGATGAAGCAATTAGCGATGTTGATTTCCTTTGTGATTTAAGCAAGTGCAAAGGAGCCTGCTGCACAATAAAAGGTGTAACGGGTGCTCCTCTGCTTGATGAAGAACTTGAAATATTGCAGGAAACATTTCCCCAAACAAAACCCTATCTTAGCAAAAAGTCCCTCGATTATATTGAAAATAATGGTATGTGGCAGGGTGAAAAAGGTGATTACTCTACTCAGACTATTAATAATCGGGACTGTGTGTTTGTGTTTTACAGGGGTGATATTGCATTCTGTGCTATAGAGCAGGCTTACCGGGATGGTAAAATAGATTTCAAAAAACCATTGTCTTGCCATTTATTCCCAATTAGAGTGGGTGATTTTGGTGGAAAAGCACTTTATTACGAGAGAATGTCCGTTTGTTCACCTGCATTGCGAAACGGAAAAAATAAAAAAGTAAAAATTTCTGATATGACAAAAGAAGCTCTTGTAAGAACTCTCGGGCAGGAGTGGTACGATAAATATACTGAATTTGTAGAAAACAGAGGGAATTATTAATTGAGAAATTGCTATGAAATTATCACTTGATATCAAAACGAGCCTTTCGCAAAGACTTACTCCGCAGCAGATTCAATATTTGAAATTGCTGCAAATGCCTGTAGTACAAATGGAGCAGCAAATAAAGCAGGAAATTGATGAAAATCCGATGCTTGAAGAAATCAGTGAAGATTTGGATTCTGATTCAGAGGCAGACAATAATGAAGAGGCTGCACCCGATACTCACGATTTTGATATTGAGGAAAGCCTTTCGGGAGATGATTCAGAAATAGAGATTTCTCCTGAAAATCAAATAGAGGATGAAAAGGACCCATTTGAATTTTATAACATGATTTGGCAGGATGATTCTGAATTTAAGCCTTCTCAAAAATATGACCCTGAAAATGATGATGATGAACCTTATCCTGTAAAGGCTCAGGAATCTTTTATTGAAGACCTTAACAGCCAGCTTATGCTGTTTCCTCTGAAAGAAGAGTATAAAATGCTCGGTGCTTATATTATTGGAAATATTGATGATGACGGCTATCTGAGAAGATCTCTCGAAGAAATTGTAGATGAAACCAATTCCGCCATAGCAGACCACAACTTTAATATCCAGAAGAAATTGTATGATTTGAAACATTTGAATAAATCTCAGCTAAACGGAAAGAATCCCGCTCTTGCATATGCACTTTCAGATGACAGCAAAGACCTGCTCGAAAGAGCAAAGATTTTAAGTAAAGAAAATACCGATAAATTCTATTTTTCTGAACGCAAAATCAATTCTTACAGCAATCAGGAGGAAAGTGAACTGCTTGAGCAGGTAAGCATTGATGAAGCGGAAAAAGTGCTGAAACTTGTGCAAAGCCTTGACCCGCCGGGTATTGCTTCAAGAGATATTCGTGAATGTCTTCTGGCTCAATGCAATGCAATACAGGAGCCAAACGCTACTCAAATACTTGCAAAAGATATACTTAAAGATGCATATGATTATTTTATAAAAAAGCATTATGATGCTATTGCCAAATATTTTGAGATTACCGATAAGGAGCTGAAAAAAGCAATAGAATTTATTAAGACTCTTAATCCAAAGCCGGGCTCCGGAGATTTTACACATGAAACTAATACCGTAATTCCTGATTTTATCGTTGAGCGTGAAAAAGATACAGACGAACTTATAATTACGCTCAATGACAGCAGAATGCCTAAAGTAACACTCAATAAGGCATATGAAAAGCTCCGCTCCGAAGCAAAGCAAAAAAAATTCAATAAGGAAATTAGAAACTGGATAAGAAACAAGCACGAGGATGCCAAGTTTCTTATCCAAGCTATCAGACAAAGAAAAAATACGATGCTTAAAGTAATGACTGCTATTGCTAAATTACAGAGAGATTTTTTCGATGTAGGGAGAGCAGGACTTAAACCTCTTATTTATAAGGATGTAGCAGAAAAAACAGCTCTTGATATTTCTACTGTTTGCAGAATAGTTAATGGAAAATACGTCCAGACTGATTTTGGTACTTTTGAGCTTAAATTTTTCTTTAGCGAATCCCTTCCGAATATAGACGGTGAGGAAATCTCAACTACCGTAATTAAGGAGAAGCTAAAAGAAATAATAAGTAAAGAAAGCAAGAAGAAGCCTTTCAGCGATAATAAAATCAGCACTATGCTAAAAGATGAGGGATTCAACGTAGCAAGAAGAACGGTAGCCAAATACCGGGAACAATTAAAGATTCCTGTGGCACGGCTTAGAAAGGAATTATAGCTTCAAATATATTTTCTGAAACCAAAAACTTTTTCTTGACTTTTTCCAAAACTTCAAGCCTGTGCAAATATGAAACTTTCAAATCCTTCTTGTTTTCCACCTTTGGAAAAGGGGTGGAATGAGCGAAGCGAGCAGGGGGATTTTTATTAAATCGTAAGGTCTGATACCAAAACGCCAACCGGGAAAGCTGTGTATTCCTCGTAAAAACAGTCGAAGACGACTGTTCTACCGTTTATTATCATATTATTGTGGCAATTTAGTAAAAAATCCCCGGGCTATTTCATAAATGCGAATTGATATCAAATCCTGATTGTTTTTATAAATTCTGCATTTTCCCGAAACCATTTGCATGTATTCATAATGCCGGATTCGAAATCCGTAAGTGGCTTCCAGCGCAGTATTTTTTCTGCTTTATCTATTGATGCGGAAGTCAGTTTCATATCGGCATTATGGAAATCGAGATATTTTACTTTTGCTTTCTTCTCCAGAATATGCTCTGTGAGCTTTATCATATAATTGATTGAAACGGGTATCATTCCCCCGCCGAGATTTATCACTTCATATCCCGTCTTTCTGAGTGCGGCAATAGTTCCGAGTCCAATATCTTCAATGTAAGTAAAGTCCCGCTTTTGTTTCCCGTCTCCGTAAATTTCTATCTCTTTGCTTTCTATTATACTTTTTATAAATCTGAAATAGCTCATATCAGGCCTGCCTGCCGGACCGTAAACGGTAAAGTATCTAAGTACGGTTACATCAATATTATACAAATGATGATAAGAATGAGCAAGCATTTCAGCAGATTTTTTGCTTGCTGCGTATGGAGATATGGGGTTGTTTACGTTCAATTCTTCATGGAAAGGAGGCTCTTCACCTGCGTATAAAGAGGATGAAGATGCCAGTACAAATTTATCTACCTTATATTTTGTCATTAGTTCAAGCAGATTAAGTGTACCGAGTGCATTTGTGCTGAGATAAACAAAAGGATTATCAATGCTTGCCCTTACTCCTGCGCGTGCTGCGAGATTAATCACGGCATCAATAGAATGCTTTTTAAATATTTCTTCAAGTGATGTTATTTGTTCAATATCAACATTGTAAAAAGTATAATTCTGATGTTTATTTAGCTGTTCATTTCTGTATATTTTTAGATTTACGTCATAATAATCATTGAAATTATCAAGTCCTGTTACTTCATACCCCTGCTCCAGAAGTAATCGTGATACATTACTTCCAATAAATCCTGCTGAACCTGTTACCAAAATATTTTTCATAAATCTATACCTTTTGCCTTTAAAAAATTAACAATTTTTTCTGCTGCATAGCCTCCGTGATTTCCAAATGGCTGATGAAACATAACTTTATTGTATTTTTGTCTTTTCACGGATAATTCATTCGGGTAC
>CAZIXJ010000318.1:0-3950 GCA_964542835.1 uncultured Hyphomicrobiales bacterium | reverse complement strand
CAGAATCACCGAGAGATATATTTGGTAAGGTAATGTCCATTCCTGATGAATTGATTCCGAGATATTTGAGGTATGCTGCACTTGCAGATGAAGATGAAGTAAATGCAACTGAAGCCGGACTAAAAGACGGCAGCATTCATCCGAGAAATGCAAAAGTAGAACTGGCAATAAAGGTAGTTTCTTTATATCATACAAGGGCTGATGGAGTAAAGGCTTTTGAAGAATTTGAAAGAATTTTCAAGCAAAAGGATATTCCCGATGATGTACCTTTGACTGAATTTGACAAATCTGAAATAAATATTATGGATTTGATAGCTATTACCAAACTTGTACCTTCCAAAAAAGAAGCCCGAAGAATGATAGAGCAGGGAGCTGTTTCAATTGACGGAGAAAAGGTGGAAGACTTCAGAGCAATTATTAATATATCAGAAGAAAAAATGCTCAAGGTAGGCAAGAGAAAATTCATGAGGGTAATTAGCGAATAGAAACAGAAAACCAAACAAATAAAATGAGTTATACCGTACTGCAAATCAATTTTTAATAAAAAAAAACCTTCGGAAGTAAACTGAATGCCTTCCGAAGGTTTATAAAATTTCGTGATTCATTATTCCACAATGATTTTCTTTGAGATTACATCGCCCTTATCAGTGGTAAAATAGAGAAGATATACTCCTCTTGATATTCCTTTCAAATCAAGTTTCATTTCATTGTATCCTGATATTCTTTTGCCTGAGCTGTATAGATTCTTTTCTTTTTCGCCTTTGCCTGAATACAAATCAATTTTCAGATTTACATCATTTACAGAGAATGCTATATTGATTTCTCCCTGTGCCGGTATCGGATAGATTTTATTAATCTGAATATTATCTGCCTGCTTTTCACACAGATTCAGGTAATTGGATTCTCCCGCAAGTATATCACACGCTTCGGCAGATGTTATCTCTCCTTTATTAATTGCATCGGAAAGCTCCAGCTCTTTGCTGAGTGGCTTGCGGTATCTCTCAGGCAATTTGGAAACGAAATCTTCATTTAGATTGAACCATAATTCCACATTTTTATAATTAATCTTTGTAGTATCCTTTTCATCAGGATTTCCAAGAATAAAAGTAAGCGGCAGTATCTTATCAGAACTGCTTACATATCTACCTTTTGTATCAGAATAATCGAAATTATTTCTAAACACATCCCAACCGCCATTAAAACTCTGAACTACATTTATATTTCCAGTGCTCCAGTAATCATATTGATTGTCATAAACAGAATATATTTTGTTATCAGTATATAGCAATATATCAGGTATATTTCCATAGTCCCGGTTTTCAGCAATAATAAATCTGTTATCATTATCAAGTGAAAATATAAATTTCGCATAGTAAAAACCTGAATCCAAAGCCATATATCCTTTGGTTTTCAGAATTGATTTAAAAGTATTGATATTATCTTCATTGGAGAATATTTTACTGTTATCTATGTTATAATCATTAGGATTAAGACTGATATTCCCAAGCGACCCATCACTAATATCATAATCCATTTTTAATATTATTGAATACTCATCACCTTCTTTAGTAATATTTAATTTCTCCAATTCCTCCGGCTCAAGCTCTATTGCTCCTATTCCTGCGATTTCTGTCTGTTCGGGTTCTTTTTTTCTTTCAGGCAATTTTTTTTGAACTTGGAATTGAGCCATTGATTGAGTTAGTAAAGACTGATATCTTTCAGGTAATTGTTCCAGTAATTCTTCACCCGGCAGATAGAAAAGCATAGTTTCCATTTTTTTAGTAGGAAGATGTACAATTATTGAATTTTTAATAAATTCCGTATATTCTTTTAATTCAATGTAATCAACTTCTGATATATTGATTTTTTTATCAAATATTTGCTTCATTAATATATCACAATCATCATTATGAAAAATTGAAGCGGCACTTCTTGAAAAATGTGGTACAAAGCCAAATGAAGATGAGCTGGTTGTTTTAAACAATCCATGATTATATGAAAAAAACCTAACAGGATAAGCATAATTAATTTTGTTTTGCTCCCAACCTTTATAATCAATAACTTCACTGCTATATTCAGCATTTTTGTAATTAACAAAGTTCTTTTTTCTCATAATAGCGTCTTCGTTCAAATCAGTATAACCGTGATGCTTTGCTTTTATAATATTAGATTCGGCAATTAATCTTGATTGAGTGAAAAATTCATATCCTTCCTCAGTTACAGCGATACCGATATTTTCTAATTCCTGTTTGTCGAGATGCAACACGGGTATCGAATTTGCCGGAAATGTAATTTGTTTGTCGTTAATATTTACAACTGCTTCTTTCTTTTGAGTGGCAGCTATTGCATTTTCAAACTGATGCTCAGGTTTGTCGCTTCCAAACAAACCGAAAAACCACAACGCTCCTACGCTTGCAATGATAGCCGATGATGACCAAATCATTTTCATAATTTTACCTTTAAATAATTTGTGAAAAAAACTTTGTTTTTGAACAAGGCTCCGGAGCTGGTCGTGTTCAATTAATCTTTTATTATTATCAATATTTTTTAAAAGACTATAATATTTATCTGCAGATTTCATTTTTTCTCCGATTCAGTTATTGATAGAATTTCGGAAACTTTATTCTTTGCACGGTGCAATTTTACTTTAACGTTATCCATTGAAATATTCATAATTTCAGCAATTTCTCTGTATTTGAAGCCTGATATTTCGTGCAGCAGGATTACCTCTTTTTCTTCCGGCTCAATATTGTCGAGTGCCTTGTAAATTATCTCCAAATCCGTTCTTGTTTCGGGAGAAAGTTCCCTGCTGAAAATTTCATCAGGTTTCTGCTCGGAGTAATTAATTGCTTTTTTGAGTTCTCTGTAATACGTTCGCCGGCAGACAGTAAAGATATAACTGAGAAAAGCCTGTTCATCCCTGATGCTTTTTCTCCCATTATAAGCTGCTATTACAGTATCGCTTACTAAATCTTTCGCGAAATCTCTGTTTCTCGTCAGATGCAGAGCAAATCGTTCCAGATTAGAGTAATACTCATCGAGCAATTCGAAAAAACGTTTTTTCTTCAATTCCTGTCCTCTGTGATTATTCCAACTATAAGGAAGTGCAAAATAAATGAATTTTGTTACAAAAATAAAAAGATTATTTTGAGAGAGATCTAAATTAAATTTTGAATTAGTACCAAACTGCCACCAAGAATATTCTCCCTCATTGCGAAACTCTGATACTTCGACAAGCTCAGTACAAGTTTCTTAATGCGAATTTCAGAAAAGTTGTACTTTGAATTTCACTAAGCGCAGCTTAGTTGGAAATGCACCTTCCCAAATCGGAGAGATTGTGTAAAAACTAATAAATCCAAGATTACGAAAATATATGATTCCTTGAAACTCCCTCTCCCGCTGGGAGAGGGCTGGGGTGAGGGTCTTAAAAGAAAGAGTTTTTCGACTTTTTACACAGTCTCGGAGTTTGGGAAGGAGGATAAGAAAATTCCCCTCTTGCCCCGATAAATCGGGATGCAGACAAGGGGTGGTTTTGAAAATCTGTGATTTTCAAAAGCTGGATGGAATGGAACATCTCAAAGAATGAATATTTCATATTTTCAATACACTGCCCACAAAGACGAGGCACCGCCTCGTCTCTACGCTTTCCTCCTTTTGCTAAAGGAGGTGCTGCGAAGCAGCGGAGGATTATTTTCCCCATAGGGTAAACCCAACAGTTGCATTATTTCTCAACCATCGGGTTTACCCGATGGGGATGCCCTTCCTGATAATCTTTGCCACAAAGACGACCCACCGGGTCGTCTCTACAATTATTTAACCGTAGGGTTAACCCTACGATTTTTTCCTTTCCTCCTTTTCCAAAGGAGGTGCTGCGAAGCAGCGGAGGATTATTTTACCCATAGGGTAAACCCAACAGTTGCATTATTTCTCAACCATCGGGTTTACCCGAT
>CAZIXJ010000317.1:0-3952 GCA_964542835.1 uncultured Hyphomicrobiales bacterium | reverse complement strand
CTTCTGCAAAATTTTCAACAGCTTTTATGATGTCAAATGTTTTTCTTAATGAAATAGTTTTATCAAATACTGCCCCGCCATACGAAGTGCCGGGATGAGATTTTAATATTTTCTTTCCGTTTTTATTAACGGATGCTGCGGGGAAAACAGATAACAGATTATTATTCTCAAAAATTAAGATAGAGCAATCCATAAATTTATCTTTATCGTGATAATTAATGAATCTTCTCATATGAAATATAGTTCCATTAATGGAATTCTTAATGAAATTATCCCACAAATCGAAATGCTGCTGCTCATTATATTTAATTACTTCAATCATATTAATAAAATATTAAAATTAATACTCCAAGAATAATTCTATAAAATACAAATAAAAAGGTAGAATGCTTTTTCAGAAAATTAATTAAAAATGCAATTGCTGCATAACCGCTGATAAATGAAAACAATGTAGCAACCGCAAGTGTAATGAATTGGTCAGATGTGAGATATTCCAGTGCCTGATAGAAGCTGAGAAGTCCGCTGCCGAGAATTGCCGGAATGCTGAGAAGAAATGAGAATCTTGCTGCAGTTTCGCGGTTCATTCCCGTAAAAAGTCCTGCCGTAATAGTAGTGCCGGAGCGGGAAGAACCCGGAATAAGTGCCAGCACCTGTGCAAAACCGACTATCAGTGAATCAACCCATGTAATTTTGGATAAATCTTTTCTGAATTTTGCAGTTTTATCGGCAATACCAAGAATTATCCCAAGCCCGATAAGTGAGCCGGCAATTACGTTCAGGTCTTTTGTGATATTGCCTTCTACAATATCTTTAAGAGCAAGCCCGAGAAATACAATAGGAAGCGAACCGAGAATAATATACCAGCCCATTTTGGAATCATTGCTTTGCTCTTTAAATCTTTTTCTGTTTATAACATTGTCTTTTATAAATGCATTGGGAATATCAATTATTTCTTTTCTGAAATATAAAAATACCGAAGCAAGAGTACCAAGCTGAATAGTAGCAATAAATGCCGTCCACCTTTCGGGATGAGAGCGGTCTATAAGCCCCATCATCTCTCCTGCTATCGTAAGATGTGCAGTAGAGCTGATTGGGATAAATTCACTCAGCCCCTGAATTATACCAAGAATTATTGCTTCTAAAATTGTCATTATTTGCTTTTTGTAATTTGAAAAAAAGCAAAATAACTATTTGCTTTATTTTAAAAAAGAAAGGAATACAAGTTTTTTTTTATTTATAAAAACCTAATGCATTTTTCGATATAAACTGATGAATTTTTCAAAAATCTTCTGATTTATCATATTTTTTTAAACTTGCACTACGAATGAATTACAGAGGGTTTGTGTAGTAATTAATAAATGTAAAGGGATGTAATTCTTTGTAAAATAAACAATATACTTTATTTCAATCGTAGAAAATATAAGAGTATGTTTTTTTAAAGAAATGGAGGAAATATGGTTAAGGTGATAGAAGTAATTGCCTCATCGGAAAAAGGATTTACGGAAGCGACTCAAGTGGCACTGGAAGAAGCTAAAAAAACAGTGAAAAACATTCAATCAATTTATATTAAAGATATGAATGCAAATGTAGAAAATGGCAAAATAGTTTCATATGCAGTAAATGCTAAGATATCATTTGTAGTTGATAATTAATTAAAAAGTAAATTATCCGATTTTAAATAGACGCAGAGTAAAATTCTGCGTCTTTTTTAATATAAATCCGGACTTATCCTTGTAATAAATTGCATTATAATAGCTTTGCAGTTAAATACTTCACAGGATTATGCAGTTTATTATAATTGTTGTATTTTTGTTGTTGTATTTGTTGCAAAAGTAGAAAAGTTATGAAAAGAGAAAATCTTGATAAAATAATAGACTGGTGCGAAGAAGAGATGCAGAGTAGCAAATATGTAACGCTGCCTGAAGAAATCTTTGAAAACCTAAGCAGAGATGAATCATTTTACATTAGTGATATGCTGAAAGATAGGGTATTAATACATTTACCCAAAAGAGAAATTGAATTTTTTGAGTGGTTGAAAGAAAATGACAATCACGTATGGAGTGATTTGTGGGCTCAGGATGCTCTCCACAAACCTTATGTGGTAGGTATTAACCTGCTACCCGTACTTATATACAGTGAGAAAAGAGGCTATCCGATTTGCGACCTCGAGACTACGAGTAATTATTATTTCACGGAAACTCATATGCAGGATGAAGAGTCTCTCGTAATAATCGAAAATGCTTATGAAAAATTAAAAAATAAGGAAGAGCTAAGCAACCTGCAGCTTTTAGCACTTGAGATAAAAGCTCAGCCTACCGATATTTGGCATTTTGCTTATAAATATAAGCTTGATATACAATATGCAAAATCACTCGTACACGATCTCGTGGAAGATAACGCACTCGTTCATCTCAAGGACTCGGAATACATCGCACCATTTATTGATTTTTAGGATATTATGATGAAAATTCTCAAATTTGGCGGTTCTTCCGTAAAAAATGCCCATTCGATGCGGAATGTTGCTGAAATATTATCAGAATATGATGACAATATGCTGATAGTCTTATCTGCATGTGGCGGCATTACAAATAAAATTACCGATTCCATAAAATCCGCAGCTTCAGAAAAGAGATTTAAAATTACAATAGATGAAATCAAAAAGCATCATATTGATATTATTGATGAGCTTATATTAAATCAAGAGCTTAACGAAAAAGCAAAAAATAGAGTGAATGAGCTTATTAATTCACTCGCTGAAATTCACGAAGGAGTAAATCTTTTGCAGGAATGCACAGCAAAATCCCTTGACCAGGCTACATCTTTCGGTGAATTATTATCTACAAATGTTTTTTATTATTATCTAAAAAATATAGGGCTTGATGCAGGATTTGTAGATTCCGGAGAACATTTGAAAACAGACAGCGAATTCGGAGCTGCAAGTGTAAATTTCGATTTATTTCATCGTAATGTATCTCAGAAATTACTCCCTTTTACAGAAAAGCACCGAATAATAATTACTCAGGGCTTTATTGCAACTGACGAAAATAATCATACTACTACACTCGGAAGAGGCGGTTCGGATTATTCTGCTTCTCTTTATGGTGCAGCTTTGAAATATTCCGGTGTCAGAGTAGATGAAATTCATATTTGGACAGATGTAAGCGGTGTATTATCCGGCGACCCGAGAAAATTGCTAAATACTAAAACCGTCCCGGTAATGACATTTTCTGAAATAAGAGAACTCTCTTTTTACGGGGCTAAAGTGCTGCATCCTAATACAATTAAGCCTGCCAATGAATCTCAGATACCCGTTAGAGTGCTGAATACATTTGTGCCTCTTAATCCCGGCACTTTGATTACAGATAATCCGCCGGACAATAAATACAGTCTTCATTCTGCCGTGCTTAAGGAAAGCTGTCTGCTATACAGAAAAAAAGTTAGTGCAAAAGAAAATTCACATCACTTGCTTGCCGGATACCTAAATAATATGATTAGCAGCAAAACCCGTGTTATGTTTTCTAATTCTACGGAAAGCAGCATCAGCATTATTACGGAAGACACACAAAATATGCAAGATGCTGAAGGCTTTACCACAGAGAAAGTTTCTATTATTGCACTGAGCGGAACTAATATTACTACTGATACAAGGGGGCAGATACTGCTTGATATAGCAGCAGTTCTTTCTGAAAATATGCCTCTGCAGATTGTCTATGGTTCATCCGATGTATCAATACTAATGACCTACAAAAAAATGAATGCAAAAAAGGCGTTAAAATCAATACACGAGTTGATAATTAATAAGTATTTGTAATAATATATAATCTGATTTTACTTAAAAATACGTAATACCAAGTTGCATATAAAGAATCAGCTAATCAAACTCTTTAAATCTGTTTCCTTTTTAATTGCCCCGAGTTTTAACTCGGGGTGTGTAATGAGTTGGTATTAAAGG
>CAZIXJ010000316.1:0-3957 GCA_964542835.1 uncultured Hyphomicrobiales bacterium | reverse complement strand
AAGATGTCTCAAAAACTGCCAATGAACTGGCACGTGCTACTGAAGATTTGAGTATCCTCATGCAAAAATTTAAAATAAATGAAACTGCTGAAATGCTGGAATCAAAAGATGACCTTCGTATTAATTCATCAAGAGGCAAATCAAGGCATTTACCATCACCTGATGACCATTAAAATAATATTACGAATAATTAAAAAAGCCGGACTGATTGTTCGGCTTTTTTTTTGAAACTTTTTTTCCAAACATCGTAATATAAATGAATAATATGCTTATTTTTGTTTAAATATTTTTTAATTTTGTAGAATAAATTTTATGTATTTTTTATTATATGAGGAAACTTATGCAAAAGTTTAAATTAACCATTCTTATTATTGCTGTATTTGCAATGCTATCTCCTGCATTTGCAAATATTGGTATCGATGGTAAGAATTTAACTGACAAATTGCCGGTAGATCCGAAAGTAAAAATCGGCAAATTAGATAACGGACTTACTTATTATATACGAGAAAACAGCAAACCCGAAAATCGTGCTGAAATGCAAATACTAATAAAAGCCGGCTCCGTTCATGAAACAGATGAGCAGGCAGGGCTTGCACACTTTATCGAACACATGTGTTTCAACGGAACTGAAAATTTTCCTAAAGACAGTCTCGTTAGCTTTCTTGAAGCTACGGGAATGAGATTCGGGGCAGACGTAAATGCCAATACAGGATTTGTAAGAACTTATTATATGCTTACAATTCCTATGGATGAGCCTAAACTTCTGGACCAGGGATTTCAGGTACTGGAAGACTGGCTTACTAAAGTTTCTTTCGACCCTGAAGAAATCGAAAAAGAACGCGGTGTAATTATGGAAGAATGGAGACTATACAGAGGCGCCCAGGAACGAGTACAGAGAGAGCATTTCCCTAAACTTCTGTATGGCTCTAAATATGCCGACAGGCTACCAATCGGTGATACTGCAGTAATTAAACATGCACCAAGAGCAGAATTCCTTGATTTTTACAACAAATGGTACAGACCAAATATCTCTGCTGTAATTGTAGTTGGAGACTTCGATGCAGCAAAAATGGAGAAAAAAATCAAAAACCATTTTGCTGATGTGGATAATCCAAAAGATGCTCCTGAAAGAAAAGAGTATGAAATTAAATCTCACGAAGAACCGCTTGTATCAATAGCTACTGATAAAGAGCTTACTTATCCTATGGTTTCTCTTTACTTCAAAAAAGACAGACCTGATAACAGAGGTACATACGAAGCATATCTTACAGGTATTAAGAATAATTTATTCAGTACAATGCTTTCCGAAAGACTTGCCGAAAAAACAAGATTAGCTGAGCCGCCTTATCTTTTCGCTCAGGCTGCCATCACATCATTCATAGCGAATAAAGATGCATTTATGATGCTTGCAGTTCCAAAAGGTGATATTCTGAACAGCGCTGAAATACTTCTGGATGAAGCTTACAGAGTAAAACAGCACGGATTCACCGATGCTGAATTACAGAGAGCTAAAGACCAGCTAATGGCTAACATCGAAAGCGCCCACGCTGAAAAAGAAAAAACAGAATCTATGGCTTATGCTATGGAATATTACAGAAACTTTATGGAAGAAGAAGGAATACCCGGTATTGATTATGAATTGATGCTATATGAAGAGTTCCTTCCGCAGATTACTCTTGATGATGTAAATAATATGATTGACGGTTTAATCAGACAGCAAGACCTCGTAATCACCGTAAGTGATAAAGAATCTGAAGAATCCAATACTCCTGATGAAAAGCAGTTGCTTTCACTTTTTGAAAAAGTGCAGAACAAAGAATTAAAACCATATACAGAAGAAGGATTGGACAAACCACTTCTTGCTAAAATTCCTGAAGCCGGAGAAATCGTAAAAGAAGAAACTATGGATGATATAGACGTAAAAACTCTTGAGTTATCTAATGGTATAAGAGTAATAATGAAGAAAACCGATTTCAAAAATGATGAAGTGATGATGCGTGCATACAGTCCGGGCGGACATTCACACGCCAATGAGTCAAATTATTATTCAGCAGCCAATGCTGATGCAATTATTTCTGAATGTGGTGTTGGTGAGTTTACTGCAACAAATTTACAGAAAAAACTTGCCGGCAAAGTGCTTAGAGTATCTCCTTATATCGGTGAGCTTACTGAAGGATTCAGCGGTATGACTTCCCCTGATGATATGGAAACTTTCTTCCAGCTTATTCATCTGTATTTTACATCTCCAAGACTTGATTTTGATGCATTCAAAAGCTATGTAAATAAAACTGTAGAATCAATAAAAAATTCTCAGAGCGACCCTCAGACTGCATTCAGAGATACTATCAGTGCAGTGCTTGGAAATTATCATTACCGCAGTATGCCTATGACTATAGAAGATGCTGAAAATATGGATATTAAAGAAGCATTTAATTTCTACAATGAGAGATTTGGCGATGCAAGTGACTTCACATTTATTTTCGTTGGAAATTATGATGAAGCTAAATTAAAAGAATTTGCAAAAACCTATCTTGCCTCGCTTCCGGCAAAAGACAGAGATGAAAGCTGGAAAGACGTAGGAAGAAGATATCCTAAAGGTAAAATTCAAAAAATAGTTAAAAAAGGTATTGAATACAAAAGCAGCATCAGAATAGCTATACCGGGAGAATTTGAATATACTCCTGAAAACAGATTCAGACTTAATGCAATGACTGAAGTATTAAATATTCGACTAAGAGAAGTAATCCGTGAAGACAAAGGCGGAGTGTACGGAATTGGTTCAAGAGGATTTCCAAGTAAATACCCTTATGAAGACTATGTAATTCAGGTATTCTTCGGTACAAATCCAGACAGAGTGGAAGAGCTTACCAACACCGTATATGACGTAATGGACGAAATCAAAAATGGTGATTTTGATAATTCATACGTTGATAAAGTAAAAGAAATTCTTTCACGTGAATATGAAACTAATCTCAAAGAAAACAGATTCTGGCTTAATTCATTATATTCAAAAACTTACTATGGCGAGCCATGTACAAGTATTTTGAAATATGATGAAAAAGTGGATGAAATTAACAAAGATATGATAGTAGAAGCTGCCGAAAAATACCTCGACAGAAGCAATCTTATCGAAGTATTCCTTTATCCTGAAGAAAACTAAAAATTTTATTAAAATATAAATTTTCAGGACGCTGCTTTATTTATAAAGCGGCGTCTTTTTTTTATAGCGTTTTATACTAAGTTGCTCTCATACGAACAATTTATAAAAAGGATTACAATACTCTGCTGAAGAGGTTTAGTGTTTTTGTCCAATATCAATTGCCACGACTTTTAAGTCGTGGTTTTGTTTGGCTAAAGCCTTTAATACCTACATATTACACACCCCGAGTTAAAACTCGGGGCAACTGAGATTAATGTAGAGACGACCCGGTGGGTCGTCTTTGTGGCAGGGAATTTGAAAATTTAGGAATATTCGTTCTTTGAGATTCTCCATTCCACCCCGCTTTTGAAAATCATAGATTTTCAAAACCACACCTTGTTTTCATCCCGATTTATCGGGGCAAGAGGGGAATTTTAGAAAAACCGTTGGGTTTACCCAACGGGTAAGACAATCCTCCGCTGCTTCGCAGCACCTCCTTTTGGAAAGGAGGAAAGCGTAGAGGCGATGCGGTGCCTCGTCTTTGTGGCAGGGAGTAGAAAATTTAGAAATATTAGTTCTTTGATTTGATTCCCATCGGGTGAACCCGATGGTTGGGTTTACCCAAAATAAATGTAGGGGCAGACCTGTGTGTCTGCCCCGAAAAGGAAGACAATCCTCCGCTGCTTCGCACGCAGCACCTCCTTTTGGAAAGGAGGAAAGCGTAGAGGCGATGCGGTGCATCGCCTTTGTAGGCAGGGAATTAAAAATTTAGAAAAGATATGATATTTGATTTGATTCCCATCGGGTGAACCCGATGG
>CAZIXJ010000315.1:0-3958 GCA_964542835.1 uncultured Hyphomicrobiales bacterium | reverse complement strand
AATTATTGAAATAGTGGGATTATATGTTTCAAAAAATTGTTTTTTTGAATTTATTTCTTCTTTTGCTTTTAGCAGGATGTAATGAAGAACCAACTAATATTGGCATAGATTTATTGCAGGATACGATTTTAATTGATGCGATTTCTACTGATACTACGAAATTGCTGAATGATTACGAAGTATTCAATCAAAAATCACCTGTTTTTAATGCAGGTGCTTTTCTATTAGGAAAAACTGATGAAATGGAATCTGTTACTTTTTTCAGATTTGCTCAGATACCTGATTCATTGGAGTATCTTACTCCTGAAGATATCATTTCCTGCAAATTGATAATGTATCCTAATAATTACGCAATTGGTGATTTTAAAAATCCTAATTTGTCTTTCAAATTTCAAAAAATTATTGGTAACTGGAATAACGGTACAAAATTTTCAGAAGTTAATAATAATCCCGGAGCATATCTCGATGAAACCGAATATGAGGGATGGAGCGGAGAAATTGATGTTTTCAGGGATTCAATTCCTTATCTGGAAATGGATTTTCCGCGTGATATTATTACTGATTGGTTTGAAAAAGAGCATTTTAACAGTGACACCAATAACGTAGCCGATACAATATGGGGGGTGGCAGCCATCCCGCAGACAGAATCCAACACTATACACAGATTCAACGGACTGGGGAAATCCGAAGATGATGATTACACAAATATTGAAACTGTATATGTAAATCAAAACGGTGATACTGATACTTTAAATATGACGGTTGCTATTGAATATTCCATGATAAATGACAATTCTCCCGTTGAAGGAAGCATACTTATTCAGGGTGGATTATCTTTAAGAACAAGACTTGATTTTGACGTCTCGGCTCTTCCTGATTTATCGGCAATTCACAAATCTGAACTCATACTGCATTATGACGAAGAAAAATCCTATTGGGGCAGTCTTGGACCTGATTCTGTAATAGCTTTGAGATTGTTTGATGAAATCAAACCTGATGACCATACAGTTGCTCCAATACTGGAATGGACTGCGGACCTCATTTCAGGTACAAATCAGTATAAATTTGAAAGTATTAGCTCAGCAGTGGAAACCTGGAGCAGAACTCCTGAAAAGAAAGGT
Source organism: uncultured Hyphomicrobiales bacterium (assembly GCA_964542835.1). GTDB lineage: Bacteria > Bacteroidota > Ignavibacteria > Kapaibacteriales > UBA2268 > CAZIXJ01. The sequence continues at coordinate 2,837 of CAZIXJ010000315.1, read as the reverse complement.
TCGGTAGTGCTGCTCTCAATGCCGGTAGAGCAGGAATTTCGTCAGGCTGACAGAATGGTATTTTACGGTAACGATGCTGAAAATCCTGATTTGCGACCAAAAATAAAAATTATTTACTCATATATCGAAAAAACTGATAACTAATATGAATCTAAAAATAATAATATTTAGTTTCTTAATAGCTTCTGTTTCACTATTGTCTCAGGGCGGTTCTAATTACTCTGCCATAGGTATTGGAAGTATTAATTATAATCAGACTTCAGCCTATGAAGCTATTGGGGGTACATCAATTGCATTTCCATTGGAGAATTCCATAAATCCCGTAAATCCTGCGTTATGGTCGAAAAATACTAATACGCGATTAATGGCAGGATATAAGTTTAATCAACATTACAATGAAACAGAAGATAAGAACCTTTACCAAAATAACGGAACTATAAGCGGTATAAATGCTTTGTTTTCTATAGATACATCCAAAGGTGTTTCGATTGCACTCGGGATAGTTCCTTATTCCAGGGTGAAATATTATATTGGCGCTCCGCTGGAAATTAATTTTGATGGTGATACAATCGGCGGTGAATCTTTCTATCAGGGAAAAGGCGGCTTAAACAGAGTATTTCTCGGTTTATCTTTTGGAATTTTGAAAGGTGTTTATTTCGGTACTGAAGGTTTTTTAAATTTCGGTACAATACAAAATCTAAATTCTACTGAAATTTACGGAGATGCTTCCACTTTTAATTCATACGTTTTCAGAAGAGATTATCTCTATAACTTCGGCTATAAATTCGGATTATATTTCGACCGGGTAAAAAATCTCGGAATAGGACTTTTTGTAGAAAATTCAACGGATATTAATCTCGAAAGGGAAAAGAGTTATTTTTCCATTACTCCAAATGCAGGGGATACCATTATTTCTTCAAATAACAGTTATGCAGTTCCGCTGGCATTTGGTATTGGCGTATCTTATAAAACAGGAAAATTCACTTTTGGTGCTGATTATTCATCGCAAAATTTTTCTGATTTTGCATATAATCAGGGCGCTAATTCTGAATTTAAAAATTATTCCAGAATTTCTGTAGGTGTAAGCAGAGAAGGGAACAAAAGCTATAGTGCGGATTATACCGATAAAATTACGTATAAATTCGGATTTAGCTATAAGCAGCAATACTATTCAGTTTACGGCAATGATATTAATGATATTGCAATGTCATTTGGTATGGCTTTACCTCAAAAAGGTACCGGTATTATTGATGTTGCCTTTATTTTCGGTCAGAGAGGAACGACTGATGATGGCCTGATAAATGAATATTACGGCAGATTAGGTGTAGATATTAGTATTGGTGAAACTTGGTTCCAGCCTTTCAAAAGAAGATATTAATAGTTATTAGTTGATTAGTTGATTAGTTATTAGTGATTAGTGATTAGTGATTAGTTGTTTAGTGATTAGTTGTTTAGTGATTAGTCTTTTTTTTTAATTATCGTCAAAATTCTATACTTGCCTTTGGCGAAGCTGAAATATATGGAAGCTTAGTAAAACTAATAGTTAATCACTTTTTAGTTATTAGTTGATTAGTGATAACCGGTAAAGTTATAAATTCGCATTTTGCGAGGGGTATATAGTACACCCGACAGGAGTCGAACCTGTAACCTTCTGATCCGTAGTCAGATACTCTATCCAATTGAGCTACGGGTGCCTAAAAATCTTTATTCACTTTTAAGTGACCTGACATACTTTACAAGTCTGGATTTTTTTCTTGCTGCAGTGTTTTTATGTACAATGCCTTTTACACTGGCTTTATCTAGCACTTTATATACTTTTTTCAATCTTTCCAGACCTTCTTCATAATTCTGTGCTTCACGTACTGCCTTTACCGCAACTTTTATATTCTTCTTTTTATCTCTGTTATATTCGTTGCGTCTTTTCGATTGTCTTATTCGCTTTAATGCTGACTTATGATGCGCCATATCCTACAAAATTATTAGTTAACAAAATTTACAGAAAACAAATATAATTTATTTTCTTAAAATATGCAAAAGATATTTTTATTTTTAGAAATTAATTCCTAAAGTTACGGTTACGTAGTTTTTCTGGTCTTGATTTTCTTCAAAACTTATAATGTTAATTCTGTTGTATTTAGCTTCAAGATTAACTCTTCCGAGAAAAATATCAAGGTCAACGCCAGCTCCGATACCGTATCCTATTGTATTCTCAGGGTCGGAATTAGTAACGGGAATTGATACATCGTCACCCTCTCTTACTATATCAAGGCTGCTTGTAATGTAATTATACGTAAGGTCACCTATGGCATAAAGCCCGATTCTTTTTTCAAAAAGATACCAGTTTATTCCTGTAGAAATTGGTATTACGTTAATTGTAGTTTTAAATGTACCGAGCAGTTCATCGGTTTCGGGGTCTCTCACGAGAATATCAGTCTGTGGAAATCTGTTTACTCCGGCTCCGCCGTAGAATTTGAGTTTTTTTGCAAGATTAAATCTCAATTTGGCAGAAATATGATAGCCTGTACCAATCGCCTGATTGTATAATTCCCCTCTTACGTCATCATTCTCAATAATATCTTTGTTGAAAACATTTGCTACCTCGTCATTTGGAATAGCAAGGCCTACTGAAATTCCAAAGTCCATTTTGTCGCCGGAGAATGTTTTTGAACTCACGGCAAAAATTAAAAGAATAATTGTAAATAATATTCGTTTCATTTTAAGTCCTAATGGTTAATTATTAATAAATTTTTATGACGAAGAAAATTTTTTTTAATTTGAAGAACCCTGCCGGGAAAGTAATTTTATGGCAGACATTATAACCTGATAAAGGAGACGCA
>CAZIXJ010000314.1:0-3990 GCA_964542835.1 uncultured Hyphomicrobiales bacterium | reverse complement strand
CGGAGTTTGGGAATCAGATGTTTTCTCTTGAATGTTTGAAAGCAACTTAGTATAAGGCAAAAAGGTAGTCATATAATTATGCAGAAGAAATTGGATGATGATACTATTACAGTCCCGGTACCAAATCATAAGGAAATTCAGCTTGGTACATTGCGTTCAATAATCAGACAATCACAATTAGAACGAAATGATTTTGAGAAATGAATATTAATCAATACACACCATACGGGCAGAAGATAACTTATGATGATATGCCCGGCCCGAAGACCGCACCCATCGATTAACAAATTACAAGCGTTTGAGTGCATTTCATTGCTCAATTGCTGTAATTTCTAAATCTGGTCAGGCAGGCTACAAAAACAAAGAACTTGATTCAGGAAGCTCCCTCGCCGACCACGGAGTGCGAATCCTCCGACTCGGCTTCACCGAGCCACCTCCTTTTAAAAAAGGAGGAAAGGTAATGTAATGAGAATTTTGTATATTCATAGATATAAGTATTGATAATTTGGAAGTTATTATGAGTGAAATAGAAATATTAGAATCGGTTAATCAAATGCCCGATGCTTCAAAGTTAGCAATAATTGATAAGATTTATAGCATGATATACAAGGAATACTTTAGTCTGGTTTAGCAAATAACAAAAGAATCTGTGGCAAGAATAATTGCATATGAAAACAATGAAGTGGAATCATATGAAGCTAACTCTGTATTGAAAAATCTAAAATGAAAGTTAAGATACTATCTTTAGCCAAATATGAAATTGAAGAATCATACCATTAATTATTCAGTAATATTTTCTAATTCTAAAATTAGTACCGGCAAGTAATCACGGATAATGTCCCATACAATATCATAATCAATTCCAAAATATTCATGTACGATACGATTTCTCAACCCTCTTATTCTATTCCACTGAATATTTTGATATGAATTTCTAAATGTATCTGACATTCTGTTTGCAGCTTCACCGATAACAGAGAAATTCCTAATAACAGCATCTTTGGTTTTGTCGTCATCTAAAAAAGTATAATAATCAAGATTTTCTGTATATCTTTTAATTTTATACGCAGAATTCAGAATGTCAGAAACAAGTAATTGATTGCTTCTTTCAGACATAAATAATATCCTTTTTAAGAAAATCTAAATATTTTTTATTGATTGCGTTTTTACTGACTAAATCAACCTTTTTCCCCGTTATTTCTTCAAAATCTTCAGCAAGGTCAATGTATCTTATACCAATTTTTTCACTAAACTCAACAATGATATCTAAATCGCTTTGTACTGTCTGCTGATTTCTTGCGTATGAGCCAAATATTCCCATTGATTTCAATGGATATTTAGAAAACAAAACCTCTTTGCTTTCTTCAATCTTTTTTAATATTTTGTTTCTTTCAGTCATATATTCAGCAATAATTTAATAATATTAATAAACGAATTATAGTAATTATAATTTACCATTTTAAAAACATTTTATTATTCAATAATTTTTTGCATAAGAGATTTTCTTTTATAAATCAAAACACAACAGAACTACAAACATAATAAAAGCAAAGTATCAGGCTTAGGTTCCTTTGTATTTACCATTCCTGCGGGCTTAGCTCCCAAGAAGAGGTCTGTGAAATATCAAGTTGTTTTATTTAATTTAAAAATTAATAAAATGGAAAAATATCAACGCAATTTGTGAGGGCTAAATATTTATTTGCGTTTTGCTAAAATAATATTTTATGCTCTGCGTTTTAGTAATTAACCGTATAAAAACACAAAACAACACAACTTACAACACAAGAAAGCCTGTAAAAAACGCAGGCTTTTTTTTATTTGAATAAGTTTTGATTATTTTTGTATATGATTAGAAATTATTATACATTAAAACGCATTGCAGAAAGGATTAATTCTTTTCAGGGATTTGCAATAGTTGAGGTATTTTCGCAGGAAAAAGATACTTTGATAATTTTTCTTTCCGACGGCAATACTGAAATTCCGCTTGAATTTATCGGTAACGGGAAAAATGACTCACTCTATTTCAAAAGCAGATTCGGCAGGGCAAAAAAAAATTCAGTAGATTTATTTCAGGATATTTATGATGAAACAATTCAAAATGCTGAATTAATTCACGATAACAGAGTGATAAAAATTTCTCTTATTAATACAGATTTATATGCTGTTTTGTTTGGTGGTAAATACAGCAATTTCTTTGCTGTAAGTAAAAACGGAATTATTATTGATTCTTTCAAAAGCAGTGAAGAACTTACAGGTACAAAATTCGATTTCAGAAAAAATTTTGCGAAAAGGCTTTCTGATTTTCCTGAAACTACAAAGGTGCTCGATGCACTTTCAAAATCACGTTACCAACTCGGCAAAGTATATGCTAAAGAAATTTTAAAGAGGCACAGCATACCCGAATCTCTAAAAATTGAAGACCTTTCTTCATCTGAATTTGACAGCATCGGAAAATATGCCGAATCTTTTATTGATGAACTTATTAATACTGACGAATTTTTTATCTTTGAATCTGAATACGATTACATTTTCAGTCTTACAAAGCTTTCGGAATACGAACTTCACAGCACTTATGATGATATTAATCATGCAATTCAGAAAACTGTAACTTTACGAGAGCGGGCTGATGCATTCAAGCCTGAATACAAAAAAATATTTAACGCCCTCAATAAACTGGATAGAAAATACAGCAGTCAGATTTCTGCTTCATCCGATACAAAGGCAAGCAGAGAAAGAATCGAAAAATACAGGCTCTTTGGTGAAATACTATCCTCTACACCAAATCCAAACCTGAAACCGGGTGATAAATATAACGCAACAGACTGGAACGGCAATGAGATTTCTATACCGACTGATAAAAAATTAAACATAATTAAAAATGCTGAAAAATATTTCGAAAAGGCAAGGAAAAGCAAAGAAGAGCTTAAAATCCGGGAAAAAAGACTTCCGGAATTAAAAAAGAAACATAAGCAGGTAACTGATGCTATTTCTGAGCTTAACAAAGCAAATACAGTAAAAGACCTTGAAATAATTAAAAAGAAATACAAATCTATTCCCGGACTTTTTATGCAAAATGAACCAAAACAGGCAGAAGATAAATTCAGAACATTCGACCTCGGCGAGGGATTTATGCTCTATGTAGGAAAAAATGCCGCAAATAATGATGAACTTACAATGAGATTCGCCAAGCCCAATGATTTGTGGTTTCACGCAAGAGGAACGAGTGGTTCTCACGCGGTATTAAGACTGGAGAAAGGGCAAAAACCGCCAAAACATATTTTGCAGAAAGCATGTGAAATCACTGCTTATTATTCCGGACAAAAAAATGCACGGCTGGCTCCTGTGGCATATACATACAAAAAATACGTAAGGAAACCTAAAGGTGCTAATCCCGGCTCGGTAGTTATAAGCAAAGAAACAGTAGATATGGCAAAACCGGGATTGCCTGAAGAATTGTAAATTACCGTGAGAAAAATAATGACAAAAAAACAAAAATTCGGAGTAATCGGTGCCGGAAATGTAGGCAGTGCAGTGGCTAAATATCTCTCGCACAATGAAATGCTCGAATGGGTGCTGGCAAGAACAGATAATTCATTTGGAAATATTTCTGATGAAATACCCGAAAGTGAGATTATCAGAAATATTGATGACATTATAAGTTTTCCTGAATTTACAATTATTGCTGTATCAGATACATCAATAAGAGGTATTGCTGATAGCATTACAAATAATTTTCCCGATTTATCGGAAAAATATTTTAGTCACTGCTCAGGCACACTCGGAAAATCAGAACTCGCACCTCTTGAGAAACGTGGTGGAATAATTGCTGCCGTACATCCATATCAGACTTTTTACAATTCCTGCAAAGATACTTTAAGAGGAATTCCTTGGGGAATTGATGCTGATAAATCTGATGAAAAAGATTTTTCAGAAATGATTAGATTGCTTGGAGGCATCCCTGTAATATTATCTGATAAAGCTAAAGTAAAT
>CAZIXJ010000313.1:0-4002 GCA_964542835.1 uncultured Hyphomicrobiales bacterium | reverse complement strand
GCCCATGTCGCCCATTCCGCCGCCGGGCATTGCTGGCATATTTTCTTCTTCGTCAGGGTCTTCTACTATTGTAGCTTCAGTTGTAATCATAAGTCCTGCTACTGATGCTGCGTTTTCTAATGCAACTCTTGATACTTTAGTAGGGTCGATTACGCCGGCTTCGAACAGGTCAACAAACTCATCATTATAAGCGTTATAACCCATAGTGCCTTTGCTTTCTTTTACTCTGTTAGCTATTACAGATGCTTCTTTGCCTGCATTTGTAATAATCATACGAAGTGGTTCTTCGATAGCTTTTCTGATAATATTAATACCTGTAGTCTGGTCAACATTTTCAGTTTCGATATTATCAAGTTTGTGAAGAACTCTGATATATGCTGTTCCGCCACCCGGTACGATACCTTCTTCTACTGCAGCTCTTGTAGCGTGAAGTGCATCTTCCACTCTTGCTTTAGTTTCTTTCATTTCCACTTCGGATGCAGCACCGATTCTTATTACAGCAACACCGCCGCTCAATTTGGCAAGTCTTTCCTGAAGTTTTTCTTTGTCATAGTCAGAAGTAGTTTTTTCTATCTGACTTCTGATTTCATTTACTCTTCTCTTAATATCTTCTGAGCTTCCGGCACCTTCTACGATAGTAGTGTTGTCTTTATCAATTGTTACTCTTTTGGCAGTACCAAGCTGAGAAAGACTTACGTTATCAAGTTTGTAGCCTTTTTCTTCTGAAATTACAGTTCCGCCTGTGAGAACAGCGATATCTTCAAGCATAGCTTTTCTTCTGTCGCCAAAGCCCGGAGCTTTTACGGCAGCTACTTTCAAAGTACCGCGAAGTTTGTTTACTACTAATGTAGCAAGTGCTTCGCCTTCTACTTCTTCAGAGATGATAAGCAATGGTCTTCCTGCCTGAGATGTTTTTTCAAGAGTAGGAAGTAAATCTTTGATAGCAGAGATTTTTTTGTCATAAATTAATATGTATGGGTCGTCAAGAACAGTTTCCATAGAGTCAGTATCAGTTACGAAATAAGGTGATAAATAACCTCTGTCGAACTGCATACCTTCTACTGTATCGAGAGAAGTATCAGTACCTTTTGCTTCTTCTACGGTAATTACACCGTCTTTTCCAACTTTTTCCATAGCTTCGGCGATAAGCTCACCGATAGTATTGTCATTATTGGCAGAAATAGTTCCAACCTGAGAAATTTCTTTTTTGCCTTCTACGTCGCGGCTGATTTCTCTCAAGCCTTCAGTGATTTTTTTAACTGCAAGGTCAATACCGCGTTTCAAATCCATTGGATTTGCACCGGCAGTTACGTTTTTAAGACCTTCTCTGTAAATAGCCTGAGCCAATACTGTGGCAGTTGTAGTACCGTCGCCGGCTACATCTGAAGTTTTAGAAGCAACTTCGCGAACCATATTAGCACCCAGATTTTCTACCGGGTCTTTAAGTTCTATTTCTTTTGCAACAGTTACACCGTCTTTAGTTACAGTAGGTGCACCGAATTTTTTATCAATTACTACGTTACGTCCTTTAGGTCCTAAAGTAACTTTTACCGCATTAGCAAGCTGGTCAACGCCTCTTTTGAGAGCAACTCTTGCTGTCGAATCGAAATTAATTAATTTAGCTGACATTTAAAATACCTCCATTTAATATTATAATTATAAATTTTTTCAATTATTCAGTTATTCAATTATTGCAAAAACATCGCTTTCACGCATAATCAATAATTCTTCACCATCTACATTGATTTCCTGTCCGGAATATTTTCCGTATAATACTTTATCACCGGTTTTTATTTCCAGCTCTACTTTATTTCCCTGATCTGTAACTCTACCGCTGCCGGCAGCTACTACTTCGCCCTGCATCGGCTTTTCTTTAGCAGTATCAGGAATTATGATTCCGCCTTTTGTTGTTTCTTCCGGCTTGCCGGGTCTTACAAGAATTCTGTCATGCAAAGGTTTTAACGACATTTTTTCCTCCAAAAATTAAGTTTACCCAAACTATTTTAAATTTATTAGCACTCTCCCCAAATGAGTGCTAACAGAATAACGGAAAGAGATTTTTTTTATTTTATTTTTTTCTATTTTTTTAGATAAGTAAATTTATCTTATCCCATACCGCTGTCGGGAATATGATTAAAAAAAACGGTATTTCTGGCGTCCTCGCCTGAAAGCAAGAACAAGCGGGGACGCATGTTCTACCTACAATAAGCAGTAGGTCAGACATTCTTGTCTGACGTTGAAAAACTAATAGCTTTGCTTATTAGTCAGCCCCAAGGTATTAGTTTGCTTTTTAATGATGCTTTATTTATTTCTCAATTATTGATTCTGACTCTTTAAGGATGCTCATTTCATTTTATTTGGTTTTATACTGTCTTTTTCAATTTCTAAATTTGGATTGAATGAATTTTGCATTCGTATTTCCGGACGCCTGATTTTTCCGCCTGTATTACCGGCGTATATCATTATGCTCATTACTCCCAATGAATATAAAATTACCAGCCATACCAACGGATGTACTTTAAATGTAGCTGAACTTTTATTTTTGATATACATCATTACAAATGCAATAGCAGAGAGTATTCCAAGACCAAAATAAAGCCACATAGCATTGGTAGCAATTCCTTCGTGTGTTTCAATAGCTTCTTCACTTATTGATTCCGAAATTTCTATTAATTCTTCAGCTCCTTCTCCCGAAAAAAAGACAGGTATTACGAGTATAGCACCTGCTACGAGAAGAATTAAGCCTGAATTTAGTATTTGTTTGCTTTTTGTAAATGCGCCATAAAGCAAAAGACCGCCACCAATTATGGATGCAAAAATCGGCAGATGATTTATTATAAGATGTATTTCAAGAGCATTCATATTATCTATGCCTAAATAATTAAAAATAAATCATATGACAAATAACTCAAAATTTTATTGAATTTACTGCTGAATTATTTTTGATGAATCTACTCTTTTGTAGAGTTTATCTCCTCTTCTTATAGGCTCGGGTGTTTTTATGCTGAAGATTTCCCCTTTTTGAGCATTATCCGACATAATTGTTTCGTTTCCTCTATCTACTCTAATTTCTTCTACTATAGATTCCACAACTCCGGTAGTTGGTCCGATTATTAAGATTTCTTCACCCGTTTTCAATTCCTGTGATTGGAGTTTAAACTCTGCCACTTTTCTGTTCTTAAAATAATTTGTTGCTTTTGCAATATATATTTTTCTTTTAGTCGCCTGCGAACCATATCTGTGGCTCCATTCGCCAAGTTTCCGGCCTAGATAATATCCATCCCAGAATCCTCTGTTGAATACTGTAGCCAACCTGTCTTTCCAGTCTGCTATTTTTTCTTCGGTATAGTTATTATTGAAATATGCATCTACTGCTTCTTTGTAGCATTGAGTAACGGTCTTAACATATTCGGGAGACCTCCCTCTGCCTTCTATTTTCAGTACGGTAACTCCTGCATCGAGTATTTTATTTAAAAAATGAATAGTCATCAAATCTTTTGGGGACATAATATATTCATTATCCACCTCAAGTTGATTGCCGGATTGCTTTTCAGTAACGGTATATGCTTTTCTGCATGTTTGCAGGCACGCTCCTCTGTTGGCAGAGTGATTGTTTTCATGCAGGCTCAGATAGCATTTCCCTGAAACAGCCATACATAATGCGCCGTGAACAAACATTTCCAGCTTCACATGCTGTCCGTTAGGTCCTTTAATATTTTGCTCTTTGATTTGAGCAGAAATATGACTTACCTGTTCGAGATTAAGTTCTCTTGCAAGAACCACAACATTGGCAAATTTACTGAAAAATATGAGAGATTCCACATTTGATACATTAAGTTGTGTTGAAATATGGACATCATGCCCAAGTTTGTATGCTTTGTTAATTACTGCTATATCAGATGCAATAATAGCCGATACATTTTTCTCTTTTGCGATATTCAGAACTTTATTTACTTCATCAAGTTCGTTGTCATATATTATGGTATTCACAGCAAGATAGGA
>CAZIXJ010000312.1:0-4029 GCA_964542835.1 uncultured Hyphomicrobiales bacterium | reverse complement strand
AGTTGCATTTGTGAATTAAAAGTTTTATTTTACAGTTTGATTATATGTAAAAAAATAAAAAAAAGGGTTGAAGAATGAGTTTTTCATTTGCCCGGGAAAATGTTGATAAGATTTCAGGAGTACTTGGTGTAACACCTGATAAATTTGATGGAGGCTGGACGTGGAAACTTACAAATCCAGCCATATCCAAGCCATTGGTATGCACTCTTTATCATAATATCGATGAAGAAAATTTATCTTTAATTTCAGTACAGACTCAGCACGGATACTATGAAATGCACAATATAACGGATTTTATGGTTTTTGAGCCGGATGAAATTATTTTCGTAAATGCCGAAGAAAAGAAAATATCCTGTCTGATATTAGGCAAAGAAGGCAGTTGCTCTCTTTTTTCCAATATAAACCGAGAATTAATATCATCGGATTTTTCCCGGCTCGATCCGGCACTTTTGCTTTCTGCGATGCAACTATCAATTACGGAAAGCATTATTAATTAGCAAAGGAATGCATTAGATGAAAATTGAAGTTTTTAATGAAAGCGGAATAAAAAGACTTCCAAAATTGAAACTCGCTAAATCCGTCATTACTACTTTAGAAGGGGAAGGAGTAAAGAATGCCGAGATAAATGTAGTTCTGCTGAATAATGCAGATATTCAGGAAATGAATAATCATTATCTAAGCCATGATTATCCCACTGATGTGATTAGTTTTAAAATGGAAGATGAACCTCTTGCAGGTGAGATTTATATAGGAGCGGAAATAGCTCTCGAGCAGGCAAAAAGCTACGGGGTTTCGATTACCAATGAATTGCAGAGGCTGGCAGTTCACGGTGCTTTGCATATTATAGGTTACGAAGATAATACTAAAGATAATAAAGCTCTTATGAGCAAACTTGAAGATTTGTATATTAATTTGAAAAATTAAAGAAAAATTATGTTTGAAAGAATATTTGAAATTATTTTATTTGTAATTGCAGAATTGAAATATGATTCCGATCTGACTAAAGTAGATGTAAAAAAATTAGAAAAGCTCGGCTATTCCACTTCTGAAATATCTACTGCTTTTAGCTGGCTTGTAGATAAAATGACTTATGATGAAGTTAACTCAATTCCAAATGAGAGCATTAAAGAAAAGTCGCTAAGAGTATTTGACGAATCTGAAAAAGAAATTTTCACAAAAGAAGCATTGGGAGAGCTTACTCAATTAAATACTCTCGGTTTGATTAACTCAATTGAAATAGAATATTTAATTGAGCGGGTTCTTATATCAGGCTCTCCTGAAGTAGATAAAAAGATGCTTTCCGATATGCTCGGCTCCATTCTTTTCAATAATATGGATTCCGGTTACTATGGAAGCAGACTAATTCTCACCGGTAATGAAACAATTAATTAAAGTTTCCTTATAATTCCATTATTAAGTTCATGAAATTCTTATCTTTGTTTCTTGATGAATCCCCCGTCTTGCTTTGCAAGCCACCTCTGCTTGCATCCCGACGTGTCGGGGCTTTGGAAAAGGAGGAAATTTTTCTCCCTTTTTTAAAAGGGAGACGTTTATTAAAATCCGGAAGATTTTGATAAACAGAGGGATTACTCCATTAGTGCTTGTACACATCGTTAATTCTTCAAATACACAACTTTTTTTGCTTTTACTATTCCTTTTAATTCAACTGATATTATGTAAATTCCACTATCTACTGTATTATCAGGCACCCAATCTAAATAACTTACTCCTTTCTCAGAAATTGAAAAATCTTCTGGTTCGGCAATTTTTATTCCATTCAAATCGTATATTTTTGCTTGTAATTCTTTTGGATTGTTACTTCTGTCAAATTCAAACTCAAGTCTTATCCTATTGCTAAATGGATTAGGATATGCTTCATGCAAATATATTGAACTGAAACTCTCAACCTCATAATCCTGTACAGATGTAGATGAATCCTTTTCAACTGATTTATATAAAAAGTCGTAATCAGAAGTAATTAATGTGAAATCATCTGTGTATTCAATATCTTCAATATAAAAAGTCTCAAATTTGCTGTCTTTATAGTCAAGATTTACTTCATTAAACTCCGTCCAGTTATTTTTAATTTCATACAATTCACCTGTTCTACTTGAAATGAATCCATAATCATCATCTCTCATATGAAATTTGCTTAAATTTATTTTTTCAAATTCTTGAATTATTTCGTAATCATCCCAGTAAGTGTCTGTATAGCAAATATAAGAATCAACGATATAATCGCCATCAGATTCATAAGAATTAAGAAATATAAAATATATTCTTCCCTCTTTAGTTTTGTAAAAATCCAACAAACTGTTATAATCATCAAAAGTTTTTCTTGTAAAGCTATCACCACCGTCAAACGAATATTCCAAAATTGCTTTTCTCGGATTGTCCCAATTCTGACCTGATACAATAATCTCATCACCATTGTAGTGATAAAAGGATGGAATTATCGAATCAATTCTCAAAGTCTTTTGTATTTCAAGTGCTTTATCAGATTTATATAAATAGACTCCTCTGTCATAATATCTGTTGAAATAATAAGTGTTTTCATCTGCCAAATCATCTGAAACTAAATGGGAAGGAGTTGAAAAATATTCATAATTCCCGTTTTTTATTTTTATAGCATTATATAAAGTTCCGGTTTCCCAGTCTTTAAGTGCAGAAAAAATATAAAATCCGTTATTTTCATCAAAATGTCTTATTCCTGTTACTGTAATATTAGTCACAAATCCAATTTTTCCGAAATGTATCGGTTTAAAAGTAACTCCGCAATCTTCGGTTTTATAAATTGTAGCATCAGACTTTCCAAAGTAAAAAGTAGAATCATTCAATTTAAATATATTGGAATTATGCCTGTCAATTGAATTAAAAAATGATTTAATTTTCCAGTTATAACCGACATCATCTGAATATAAAATTGATTTATTATCTCCAATTACAAAAAATCTGTTGTTGCTTCGGAAGATTTTCTTTCCTCGTGAATATCCGAATGGTGATTGATAATATGAACTGTCTATGGAAATTTTCGTTAAGTCATTATTGTTTTCAGTTCTAAGTAAATTAAAATATCCATAGAAGGAATGTTGAGTAAGTAAATATTTTTTTGAATCTGAAATAAAAAAATCAAATATTTCTGTAGAATCAGTATTAATAATACTTTCAAAATTCTTTGCACTTTCATCGAAAACATAAACATTATTTGAAAATACAGCATACAATTTATCATTAAATATTCTGACATTGTTTAAATTATTAGTATCAGAAAATGAATGTTGTTCAAACTCATCATTTTCATAGATATAATAATGATTTTTGTTAAAAAGGAATGCTTTTTCTCTAAAAATCCTTACAAATTTGATATTATCATATAAATTATATTCCTCAAAATCTTTTCCATAATTCTTTGATATAAATGCATTAGAACCTGCACAAACAAGCAAATTATTTTTAGCATCTACAGACTGAATATGATAATCAGAAAGCCGGTCATCATATGACCAGCTTTCACCGAAATTATCTGAAAAAGCCAATTTACCTGAATCAGCCACAAAGTACAATCTGTCCTCATTCATTACAATATCATAAATATCAGCCTGAGTACCGGAATATCTTTGATGCCATGTATCACCGTTATCATATGAACGCATTACAGTACCTGATGTACCTGCCAACACAATAGTATCGCCTTTGGTTATGTAGTCATTCAAATCTGCATCAAGCCGGTAAAATCTCTGTTCAGACAGCAAACCTGTCGTGCTTAATATCAAAATAAAAATCAGCTTTTTCATAAATACTCCTTATTGTACAAATTTAAACAAATTTCTTTAACGCATTTTCCCAACACCCAATCCCTTCTTACTACTGCCGGAGCGGATTGTTTTTCTCCGGTTTTCTCTTCATTCAATCATAGGCAGCACCTCCTCAGATTGTGAAGAATAAGAATTGGGATGTATGTGAAAGAACGATTAAAAAGTTGTACTTTGTCTTTCACTAAGCACAGCTTAGTTTGAAATATTCCTTCCC
>CAZIXJ010000311.1:0-4038 GCA_964542835.1 uncultured Hyphomicrobiales bacterium | reverse complement strand
AGGAAATAAAGATTGCCAAATCGGAGTTTGGCAATCAGAGTTAAGTTGCCTGAGGCTCTCGAAGGCAACAGATTGTGTTTAACTAGCAGCCGACGGTACGAAGCCGTCGGTTGCCTGTAAATTGGGCTTAGAGTTCAGAAGTTTGTGAAGAGGTAAAATGATGCTTCCCAAATCGGAGTTTGGGAAACAGATAGTTTTTGCATTTTTCAGTTGCCACGAGTTTTTAACTCGTGGAAGATTAAAGTCATAGAAATATAACAGATTAAAAAGCCTTCAATCCCAAATCGGAGTTTGGGATTGAGGGGGAAATCGGTACTTCGACTACGCTCAGTATCCGTTTGGGATTGAGGGGAACAAATAATCAGACTTCGGATGTTTCTATAACTTCGGATGTCTCAATCTTCTGATAAAATTATTCCTAAAAATCCACGCTGATGCCCACAGAAGGTAATATACCTATTGTGGTGCTGTACTCCTGCTCTTGTGTTATCGGGTTGTAATTCAAGCCTGATACGTTTTCCTGTCCGTAAAGATTCTGAATGTCAATATAAGTAATTAGTGTGAAATTATTCCAGTTCCAGCGCTTATCTACTCGCACATCGAGCTGATGAAAGAATGGCAGACGTCCGCCCTCATTATATTGAGAAAAATCAAGACTGCCTGCATTAGGACCTTCAGTAATGTACGGTGTTGAAGGAACTCCTGTTGCCATGCGGAATTTGCCGCTCACTTCCCATAGTGGGTTAATTCTCCAGCCTGTAGCCAAATTCATTACCCAGCGGCTGTCAAATGCACCGTAGCGCCATTCATCATCAAGCGATTTGAATTTGGTTTCGCTGTATGACAAACTAAATAATCCGTAAATAGGAATATCGCTTAGTTTCTTCTGTATAAAAAGTTCTGCACCTCTTGAAAATCCAATACCATCATTAGAAAGTGGTTCCAATCCGTAAGGAATATCAGACCTTATGTTATCGAACCCTGCAGGTGCAAGTACAGCCATTGGTCTGTATAGTCTTGCCGGATAGTTCTGATACCATTTATAATAGACTTCCACCTGTACTTTAACATCCTGCAAAGGTGTATGGTCATATCCGAGAACTACCTGGTCTGCAATCATTGGATTTAAGTCATCAGAACCGCCGATATTCCAGATAAATGAGGGAGACTGATAATATCTTCCTGCACTTAGAGCTATTGATGAAACAGGATTAAGAAAATAAATAAATGACATTCTCGGAGAAAAGAAAAGATTGTCTTTTGTGTAATTGTAATAATCCATTCTACCGCCTGCAGTTAGTCTGTGATTTCCGATAGGCAAAGTAAAATTAACATATGTGCCGTTTTTGATTGAATTGAAACTTGTATCTTTTTCAAGTGGTTGTGGCACTCCGTTTTGGTCTTGCCTCAGATAACCCGGAATCAAAACGTCATAATCAATAAATGCTCCGAATTTTGCCTGATTTCCTACACGCAGTTCAGTTTTATTTTCAAAGAGATAAACAAGTTCCGTTCTTAATTGGAATTCTCCTTCTTTTGAATCATTCCTGAATATTTCTACCAGATTAGAATCATTCTGAAAAGTAGAAAATCTAGTGTAGTCAGTACCGAAAGTTACATTAGTAAAACCATTTTCAAGAAGATGCTTCCATGTGATACCGGAAAAATTCTGATATTGATTAGGTACTGCAATCTGTGTATTATCTAAAATATTATCTCTGCTGTCATTATTAAGTTTTACATCATCTACGGCAGAAACAGTAATAAAATCAATAATATTTTTTTCGTCAATTTTCAAATGCAATTTTCCCTGATAATCCCAGTACTGTGGAATAAAAGCGAACCCTGCAAGATTGAAAAGCAAATCAAGATAACTTCTTCTTACACTGAAAAAATATGAACCCATATCACCGACAGGACCTTCAAGATTTACACCAAAACCGGTAGCAGAGAGATTTACCTTGCCTCCAAATTTATCCTCATTTCCTTTTCTTAAAGTAATATTTGTAAGTGATGATAATTTATCTCCATAATTCGATGCAAAACCACCCGCAGAAAACTCCACATTTCTTACGAAATCAAGATTTATTATTGATAGCGGTCCTCCGGTAGAACCCTGTGAACCAAAATGATTAATATTGCTTACTTCCAGACCATCCACAACAAATAAATTTTCAAATGGCGCCCCGCCTCTTACGATTAAATCATTTCTCCCGGCAGCAGTAACATTTACACCGGGTAAAAGAGCTGTTGCCCTTACCACATCTTCCTGTACTCCGGGAGCTCGTCTGATATCTTCGCTGTTCAGACTTTGTGTTGAAGTAGCTGTTTCAATTTTTTTCGGGAAAAAACTTGCTTTTACTTCAGCCCCTTCCAGTTCTATTATTGATTGAGTTAGCTGTATTTCCAAATCAACAGGTCTTCCTGATGTTACAGAAACATTAGAACTTACAAATGTTTCATAACCAAGATATGTAAATCTTACAGATTGAATACCAAGAGGTACTTTTTCTATTTTAAAATTTCCTTCGCTGTCTGTAATTGCACCAAGTTGTGTATTCAAAACAAATACAGTAACACCCGTAAGTGGCTTCTGAGTGCTTCTGTCCACTACATTTCCTACAATACTGCCGGTTTTTTCCTGAGCATAAATATTTGATATAGATAAGAATAATAGAATAAACGCAAAGATTACAAATATTTTTTTCATTACAATCCTGAAATATGTGTTTAATTATGAAATATATCACAATAACGAAAAAATTATTTTTTTATTTAAAAAAATAATGATATATTATAAGTTTGTAATGATTTCAATTCGCAACACTCTCGAATAATTATTTGTATTTTTATTATTCTGAAGAATATCCCTTAACTTCAATTCCAGAGTAACTCCTTTATGAAGAGAATAGCGATAAGCTATATTAAAATATCCTTTGTTTTCAGTTAAATTGTCATCGTAATTATTAGCAATATATTCACTAACAATAGAATTATTAGAGCCTAAAGACTGCTCAAGCCCAAAGAAGAAATTAATATTTCTGTTTTCTTTTTTTAATTCTGCATTATAGTTTATTCCACCGTGAAGAGCAAGATTTCCCAATTTCCAGAGAAAATTTTTACTTAGAGAAAGGAACAAATGAGGGGCAAGATATTCAAATCTGTTTGAAGAAATATCAAAACTGCCTCTGCCCTGTGAATCAAAACCAAGAGCCACGGCAGGTGAATAAATTGTTTCGTTAAATGCCCGCACTTTAAAATTTATTCCGGGCAAATTCTGAAAATTCACATCTGAATTGCCAATTATACCGGTCCCACTATAGCTTAATCCAAAAGTAAGACGCTTCCATACAGTATAATTCGTAGTAATAAGAAGTCCTCCGTTATTGAAAACTTCCAAATCATAAGTAAGATGATTATTCGGTTGTATTCCTGCCGTAGGAAAATCAACTATATAAAGAGATTCATAAATTGCTTTATTTCCGGCTGTGCTTTGCGTAAACAGTGGCAATGCAGTTAATAATATAAATAAGATAATATTTTTCATTTTAATAATTTATTTATCAAACATTTTTTATTATAATTGTACCAAATTTTGTGCCTTAATTTGAAATTGTTATGAAGTATTTATCTGTGATTTTATTGTTGTTAATCGTATCATGCAAATCAACTGATACCGGAAATACAAAAGAAGTAAATGAAATTGTATTTCCTGAAACAGAATCTGCATTATCTTTGGTTCCGATTTTTAAAATTGAAGATGATATGCTTGTTTTCAGATTAGCTGCAAAAAGAAATGAAATAGTTGAAAGAGAATATTTCCCCTCAAGTGAAAATCTCAGAATTTTAATGAAAAATGAAAAAGTAGTAAAATTTTTAAATTACTTTGGTATTTCATGGAGAAGATAAGATGGTGGAAATAGCAATAGATATCAGTCAAATACAATTATTTTCAAATGGTGGCGGAAGACTTACTGCTGCTGCTTTTTTGTTTATAGAACTGCAGATCCGCAAATAATATGGACAGTGGATCTCGTT
>CAZIXJ010000310.1:0-4044 GCA_964542835.1 uncultured Hyphomicrobiales bacterium | reverse complement strand
GATTCGTAATCGTTTAATGAATAAATATCGTCGTACAAATTATTCATTTCAATATATTGTGAAAAATAATCGGTACCTATAATATAAGTTTTAGGTATTGTAATATTGACATCAGGAAAAATCGTATCAGGTATGTATTCTTTCAGTATTTTATCTATAAAAGCAAGCCCTCTTGCTTTACCTCCGATAGAACCCAGTCCGATAAGCTGAAGTATTTTCCCTTCATCAAATTCATTTCGGGAAAAAACGCTGATAACACCTCTGTTAGAGAACTCAAATTCTTTGCTTATGAGATTATATAGATATTCTCTTAATTCTTTAGGATTGTCAAACTGATTAATATGCACGGGGCGAACCTTTTCGGCAAGGTCAAATTCTGTACGGGCGATAAGCCAGTAAGAAAAATGATTGTGGTTAGAATGATAAAGCAGAGATTCCATAGGAATATTTTTCAATTCATAAAGAAATTCTTTTATATTTCCTGCTTTGGAAATTTCTCTGCCATCAGGCATTTTAAATACAAATTTACCAAATCCAAAATTTCTTAAAATAAATATTCGAATTTCTTTCAGAAGTGTTCTGGAATTTTTATCAATAAAGGCTACTTCATTTTCATTAGCGAGATATGATTTATTTACCTGAGAGGATTGAAGCAGTATTGGTATCTGGCTTTTTTCTTTTTTTATGTTTTGAATTAATTTTATTCCTGCCTGACTTTCTTTCACCCCGTTTACCGGAAAAGCAAGGTCAGTAATTACTCCAAGCAATGATTCTCTGTATTTTTGGAAATAATACCAGGCATCTTCATAAGTATCGGCAAGTAATATTTTGGGTCTTGCCCTCTGTCTGAGCATTTTTTCGGCAGAGTTCATACCTTCTTTGATTAGTCGTTGAGATTGATTCATTACTTCAGTATAGAGAAGTGGCAGGAATGCAGAATAAAATTCAGGAGAATCCTCTACAAGAATAATGGCTGTTACGCCATATTCAACGCAATCTTGAGGAGCGTTTTTAATATCTTCAAAGGATTTGATAATTGCGAGTAATACCTTTCTGTCGCCATTCCATATAAAAACTTTATCAAAATAATCTAACTTTTTGCTTTCTTTGAGATGTACAAGCTCTCTTGAATTTGATGCAAGTAATATGAGTGGAAGTTCTTCATATTTGGATTTTATATTTTTGCAGAATTCATCAAGTTCCATATCACCCAGGCGAAGATTCGTAATTACAAGGTCAAATTCTTCGTTTTCGAGCATTTCAATGGCTTTTTTCCCGGTATAAGCCCTTTTGATTACAGGGGCATAATAAAGATTCATTTCGATATATTCATTGAATATTGCCTCCTGAATATGCCCGTCTTCCACTATTGTATAATAATCATAAAGGCTTGATACCATTAGTATTTTCTCAACTCTGAATTTCATTAAATCTTTGAAATCGAGTGATTTGTTGTTGTGCCTGATACCTTCATAGCCTGCTTCTTCGAGCATTTCTACAAGTTCGTTGCCTGCTTTCCGACTTTCGTTCATTTGTAATTTTTTTTTGATTAATTTGTAAATTCCAATATATCAAGATATAACAAAATCAGATAATTTGAAAACAAAAAATAATTAATCAAAACTTAAAAATAAATTTGAATATATGCAAAAATATCCTTAAATTTGTAATTCGTTTTGGGAAACTAATTGAAACAGGAATATTATGTCAAGAAAATGTGAACTTACCGGTGTAGGACCGATGGTTGGGAACAATGTTTCTCACGCCAATAATAAAACCCGCAGAAGGTTTTTGCCTAATCTGCAAAAGAAAAAAATCTGGCTCCCTGAAGAAAAAAGATTTGTAACAGTAAAAGCTACTGCAAAAGCTCTTAAGACTCTTGATAAAAAGGGTTATTACGCTATGTTGAAAGATTTGAAAAAAGCATAATTCCGACATCAATCCTTATTGATTCTTAAAAGCGGTCTGATTTGGCTGCTTTTTTTTTGGAATGAAACTAATATGATTAGTTATTTCTTCACATATCTACAGGCAATGTAGAAAGTGAAAATCAAGGAGGATTAATAGATTTACTGATTTTGTTGCAAATTATGAGCTTAATTTTCCTTTGTTGATGATGCTCTAATTATTTTGCACTCAAAATTATCTTATAGTTACGTAAAATTAAAGATTTTCTGCCATTTGCATTGTTTTTCTGGCAAGACTGAGAGTAGCATTGTCAATCATTCTGCCATCCAGTGCTACCGAACCTCTTCCTTCTTTTTCTGCAGTTTCGTAAGCAAGTATTATTCTTTTTGCTAATTCGATTTCTTCTTCGTCAGGTGAATAAATCTCATTAATAATATCAATCTGATTGGGGTGTATTGCCCATTTCCCGTTTATACCAAGTAACCTGCCAATAGAGGCGGATTTTCTTAATCCGTCATTATCTCTGAAATTTCCATAAGGAGCATCAATTGCAAGAAGATTATATGCTTTTGCTGTCATTATCAATTTACTCAAAGCAAAGTGCCATCTATGACCCGGATAAGTAAGTTCTTCATTTTCACCATGCCCCGATACAGATACATTCTTGGCTTCTACTGAGGCTGAATAATCTGCAATGCCAAAAACGAGGCTTATGATTCTGTCGGATGCTGATGCAATTTTGTCTATATTCAACATTCCTTTTGCAGTTTCGATTGAGGCTTCTATTGCTATTTGGTTTTCTGTTTTGTATTTTTGCTCAAGCCCGCCGAGAAGATAATCTACAAAATGAATATCTTTTTCATTATTTATTTTCGGAACTACGATAGAATCAATTTTCTTACCGGCTTTCTCTACTACATAGATAATATCTTCAAATGCAAACTTTGATTCGCAAATGTTTATTCTTACAGATACAATTTTATTTCCAAAATCATAATTATTAATACTTTTTGCAATTAGTTCTCTTGCTTTTGATTTTTCATTTACAGATACACTATCTTCCATATCAAACATTATCACATCTGCATTTGTTTTCTGAGCTTTTAAGTGCATCTTCTCAGAATTTCCCGGAACTGATAAAATACTTCTTCTCGGTTTCATTATTTCTCCAAAAAATAATTTTCAATATTATACAAATTTAGTTAATTTTTAATTAGTTGAAAATACAAAATGAGATTTTTATGTTAATAATTTTTTCTGTTATAATTTTAATTGCATTTGTAATTATTAGTCTTTACGAAAAAGACTACAAAAAAGACAAGTTAATTACGAAAATTACGGGACTGATAAAAATACTAATTTTAATCCCGGTAGTTTTTATCCTTTTGTTCAAGGGATTGATTTATTTTCTTCCCACTCTATTGGATGAAAAAAGTGAATTTTTTTCAGTAATTGAACAAAACATTCAATTTTCTAATCATACTCAGAAATTGATAATTAAAAATGATATTGAAAACCGACAAAGCTTCTTTATTCTGAATCAATTAGAAAATGATAAATGGCAAATTGAAAAACCGATGAATAAATTTGGTATAACATACAAAACGATGTTTGAAAAAAATTCTGATAATAAAATTATTCTTAATGCAGATACATCGAAATTCAAAAAAGTTTGTCTGATGAAATTAAATGATTCACTGCCTGTCGAATCATTTATTTATAATATTCCATCGAATACAATCGTAGTATATTCTTCTGAAAAAGGAACAGATGAAATACCCCAGAATATCAGTTATATGAAAAATATTGAGAATATTTCTTTTATTCTGGCAGCTTTCTTTATTCTGATTTATATTATAATAAGAAATTTTCCTGTTACAGGATGGCAGCGTATAATATTTTTTATTTTTAATTCGCGCAAGAAACTCTTTTAAAGCAAATTTAGCTCTTCCTAGGTCAATTTCTGCATTATAAATTTCTTGCCTCAACTCTATTTCTTCATCACTCAAAACAAATTCATCTAATTGACCTGACTTCTTTAATTTATTATATATTTCTACTTTTTCTTTAAATGCGACTTCTTTAGATTTAGAATTCCATAAAGGGTCATCACTTTTATACATTCTTTCTAATTCT
>CAZIXJ010000309.1:0-4061 GCA_964542835.1 uncultured Hyphomicrobiales bacterium | reverse complement strand
TATTTCCAAGCATAATAAATATCAGCAGTGCAGGAATTGTATATATCAATACTATTAATACTTTATGCATATTTACGAATACCAGTTTCATTCGTAAATAATTATAAAGCACAGCCATAATTATAAAGCCAATACCTACTTGTATAAAACCTCCATAAAACCCAATTAAGAACATAAAAATATATGTAAGCCAAGGCAAGTTTTGACCGTATTCCACTATCTCTACACTTTTCTTTTTCGGAATCAGCATACTTACTACTATAAGCAGGATAATTACACCCAGAATCTTTTCAAATACAAGTGAATCAATATTATTGGCAATAAGTGCACCTGCAACAGCTCCCGGAATTGTAAATACAGCCATTTTTGCAGATAATTTGAAATTTGAGACATTCTCATTTTTAAATGAAATTACTGCGGAAATATTCTGTATGAATATGGCTATGCGATTAGTTCCGTTTGCTACATTCGGATCAAGCCCCAGAAATATTAAAAGGGGAAGCGTGAGGCTGGAACCTCCGCCTGCCATTACATTGATAAAACCGGCAGCGAATCCCGTAACTAAAATCAGGATATAAGTCAAAATATCCATTTGAAGCTCTTTTCAGGATTGTCAGATTTTAGTATTACAAAAGGTTTGCCTTTTATCTGATTTTCACTGATAATTCCAAAATTTCTTGAGTCCAGGCTTTTATCTGTATTATCACCTACTACAAAATAGTAATTATGTTCAAAAGTGTATCTGTCTGTTTCTTCTTCACTGATTATTATCTTACCATCAATGTAACTAATACTGTTGCCTTCGGAATAAATATCAAAGTAAAATAATTCAATATTATCCTGATTAAGTTTCACAGTAGTTCCTTTTCCGGGAATTATTGTGCTGTCAATAGTAAAAAGATCGTTGTGCAAAGAATAGCGAATCATACCGTTTATTTTTTTTACGAATAATTTATCTCCCGGCATTCCCATTATTCTCTTTACGTATTTTTTATTTTTCTCATTAAAAATAACAATATCATTTGGATTAATCAATCCTGTACTTATGTAAAAATCATCAAATCCGAGTTTGTACTTTGATTTGTTAATAGCAATAATATCATTTTCCTGCAAAACAGGATACATCGAATCAGACTTTACAATATGGAAATCTATCAGGAAAAATTTGAGCAATACAATTACAAGTAAAGTATATAGCAATACTTCAATTACAGATTTTATTAAATTGCCGGTATCACTTTCATTTTTCATAATTATTACTGTTCTATCTTATAATAGTTCCAATTCTTGAGAATCTGATTGTAGAGAGCTTTTCGAAGAAATTGCCGAGAGGGATATTCGGATCCCATGACCAGTAAACAATCATTGGTGTACCAACAACATTCTCATAAGGAATAAATCCAAAATATCTTGAATCAAGACTGTGGTCTCTGTTATCACCGAGTCCAAAACAGTAATCTCGCTTCACGGTGTATTTATCGCGTGCTTCTCCGTTAATATAAACCTGCTCTGAAGTAGCTGTTACTTCATTACCTTCTCTTGTAATAAATACATCCCACTGCCTGATATTTGATGTGTTAAGATTTATTACGTCTCCTTTCTTTGGTACTCTTACAGGACCGTAATCATCTCTTGTATAGTTTCTTCCAAATGGGAAAGTAGAGAATCTGTCACTTCTCATTACAGGAACATTTTTATCATACTGTCCGTGTTCCGGCAGAGGTTGTAACTTACCATTAATATAAACTTTTTTATCAATTATTTCTATTGTATCTCCTGCTGCAGCTACACATCTTTTGAGGTAATACTGAAATTCACGCGGTTCAGCTTCATCTCTGTTGCCCGGAAAAATAAAAACAATTACATCACCTTTTTCGGGTTCTTTAAATCCCGGGAATTTATAATAGGGTAGAGGCTGATTAATAAATGGCACTACCTGAGGAGTAGAAGGACCATAAAGAAATTTATTAACAAAAAGGAAATCACCAGCAAGTACGGTTTTTTCCATAGAAGGAGTAGGCACTACAAAAGATGCAAATGCAAGCCCGTTAATTATCATTACTACAATAAGCGCCCAGAATATAGTCTTTGCAAGTGACCATATTGATTCTAAAAAAGTTTCTTTTTTCTTTGGTTTAGCTTTTCTTTTTGCCATTTTTTTATCTCATAATTAATTAATCATCAATACTTAACACAGCAAGAAACGCTTCCTGAGGCACTTCGATACTGCCTATATTCTTCATACGTTTTTTGCCCTCTTTTTGTTTCTCAAGAAGTTTTCTTTTTCTGGTAATATCTCCACCATAGCATTTGGCGGTTACATTTTTGCGGAGAGCTTTTACGTTAGTCCTTGCTACTACTTTAGAGCCAATAGCTGCCTGTATAGCCACTTCATACATTTGTCTCGGTATGAGTTCTTTTAATTTTGATGTAAGTCTCTTGCCCCAGTCATATGCTTTGGAGCGATGAACGATACTTGAAAGTGCATCTACAGGCTCACCGTTTAAGAGTACATCAAGCTTTACCAGGTCGCTTTTTCTGTATTCAAGGAATTCATAATCCAGTGAGGCGTAGCCGCGTGATACTGATTTCAATTTGTCATAAAAGTCGAATACTACTTCTGAAAGCGGAAGTTCCCACTGAAGATCCACTCTTACAGGTGAAAGATAAATCGTATTAGTAGTAATACCTCTTCTATCCATGCATAATTTCATTACGTTTCCTACGTAATCGCTCGGGACGAGAGTTTGAGCTTTTATGAATGGCTCCTGAATTTCATCTACTTCTCCTGTAATGGGTAATTCGGCAGGATTATCAATGTATTGTTCGGTGCCGTTTGTTTTTATTACTTTATATCTTACGTTAGGAACCGTAGTTACAAGATTTTGTTTAAATTCTCTTTCCAGTCTTTCCTGAACTATTTCCATATGAAGAAGGCCGAGAAAACCGCATCTGAAGCCAAACCCGAGAGCAGTAGAAGATTCCGGTTCGAAACTTATAGCAGAATCATTTAGCGTTAGTTTAGCAAGAGATTCTCTTAATGATTCAAAATCATCAGCATCTGCAGGATAAATACCACTAAATACCATTGGCTTTACTTCCCGAAAACCGGAAATCGGTACTTCGCATCGGTTTTTGTCAAGAGTAACGGTATCACCGACTTTAGTATCATTAAGGTCTCTTATGGCAGCCATAAAATATCCTACATTACCGGCTTTAAGCTCTTTAGTGCGGTATCGTTTCATATGAAGTATTCCTACCTCTTCGACTTCATATACTTTGTCAGTTCTCATAAATAAAATTTTATCGCCTTCTTTAATAGTTCCGTCAAACACTCTAATGTTTACGATTACTCCACGGTAGGAGTCATAGATGGAATCATAAATAAGAGCTTTTAGCGGAACATCGGGGTTGCCTTTAGGCGGAGGAACTTTTTTTACGATAGACTCCATAATCTCTTCTATGCCTGTACCTTCTTTGGCAGAAGCTAAAATAATTTCTTCTTCATCGCAGCCAATGAGGTCAAGAATCTGTTGCTTAACGTCATCAATAGTAGTAGCGGCGCTTGGCAAATCAATTTTATTAATTACAGGGATAATTTCCAGGTCGTTTTCTATTGCGAGATACAAATTGCTAATGGTCTGCGCCTCAATTCCCTGAGTGGCATCTACAATGAGTAAAGCACCTTCGCAGGCTGCAAGCGAACGCGATACCTCATAAGAAAAATCCACGTGTCCCGGAGTATCTATCAGATTCAAAGTGTATTTGTTTTTGTCTTTTGCAGTGTAATCCATTTGGATGGCGTGGAGCTTTATCGTAATACCGCGCTCCTGCTCTAACGGATTATCATCAAGTATCTGGGCATTAATCATCTCTCTCTGAGTTACTCTGCCCGTCATTTCAAGCATTCTGTCAGCAAGTGTAGATTTGCCGTGATCTATATGAGCAATAATACAAAAATTTCTAAAATCTTTCATAAATTATAGTTTTTTCCAAAATAAATAATTTCAAATATAAGTATTGTTATTAAGATAATCAAAACAATAAAGTATAAACGTATA
>CAZIXJ010000308.1:0-4063 GCA_964542835.1 uncultured Hyphomicrobiales bacterium | reverse complement strand
TTGAAAATATACTCACAGGAAGCCGTTATAAATAAGTATTATAACGCCGGTGGAGCTAATTCCGAGTGGACTGAAATATTAATTACCGGTGATAATTTAAGCCTTGTAGGTTACTCCGTAAGGGATAACAGCCGAAATGAAGGTTGGCAGGGCGGGGTGATTTTCAAAAATCATCCACTATGGAAAAATCTCCGTCGGGGTACTGTAATTGTGATTAATCACAGAGGTATGAATGCCGGAGATGACAATAAAGACGACGGCTATATAGAAATAGATGCTGAAAATTCTACATATTTCAGAAAGTTTATGTCCACTGAGGGAGGTCTGCCATGGGAGCAACGAGCTATTCACTTAAATAGCGGTCATGATATGATTCAAATCCGTAATTCTTCAGAAGAAAACGTCCATACTTTGGCTCATATTGATCAGTCTTCTTATCCTTCAATTGATTTCAATAATATCGGCGGTGCAAAACTTGCAAGAAACGGAGGTATTTTGAACAGTGCTTCTGTAAGAGTAGTTCCCGGCGGAAAACTTTCTGATTACAGTAAAGGTTTTGACAATAGTAATTCATGGAACGAAAGCGACGCTTCTCACTCTAAAGGATTTCCCAATCAGTCATCATCTTCCGATGATGATAATTCAAACTTTTGGAGAGCTTTAAGACAACCTGCAAATGGAGGCGGTGAACAAATTGACCATATTGTAAATCAAGGGTCCGTTGATTTGTCGTGGACTGCTGCCGCAAATGATTCAGACCCCGTACAGGGTTATTTACTGGTAAGAATTCCTCAAAATAAGTTATCCGATGCGGATAATCCTGTGGACGGAGAAATATATGCTCCGGGAGATAATCTCGGGAGTGCCGTAGTAATTGAAAATATTGAAAAACTCAGCACTGATTCATATTCTGATGTTTCTGAGTTTGATTGTGGTAATTCTTACGTTTACAGGCTTTATCTTTACAGATATAACCAAAGCGATCAGGCTTCAGCAGACGTAAAACCCGAAAACGGCAGAGGCAGGTCATATAATGAATCAGATTATAAGCAATCTGCAGCAGTTACAAAAGAGGCTCCTCCCAAACCTGAATTATCCACAATTGACGGCAGAACTGAATTTTGCGATGATGAAGATGCTTTCCTTATTGTTGATAACTTCGACGAACTGGAAGATTTCACTTTTCAGTGGCTAAAGGGTAGTTCTGAAGTATCAGATGAAGTAACAGACAGACTTAGTATCACTCAATACGGCAGTGGTATTTACAGATTGGTAGTAATATCTGAAAACGGTTGCAGTTCGAAATCTTCTATGATTGGAATAAATATTTACAGCAAACCCGAAGCATTAATTGCCAATAATAAAAGCGAAATTTTCAGAAATGATACTACAATCCAAATTTGCCCGCAGGATACATTGCTTCTAAGGTCTTTCTCAAAAAATGATAAAGAATTAATATGGCAAAAAGACGGCTCTGCTTTTGAGCTTAATTCACAGCAAATCAAAGCCACTGAAGAAGGTTCGTACAATCTGATTGCAATTAATGAAAACATATGCATAGATACGAGTATTACAATTAATATCGAGCATTATTACAGCGATTATTCAGTATCTCCTAATCCTCTTATCATTGATGCAGACGTTGATGATGAAGGAGTGATGACAATAACAAATAATTCTGATGAACCGCTTGATATATCTATGATTAATATGCCTCCCGGATTTTCTATCATTAGTCCGAAATTACCAATGACTATTGGTCCGGGCAGTTCGGTAGATGTAACCATAAAATATACGCCACAGGAATATGGAGAAGTCGCTGCTTTTCTTGTGATTTTTGATAAATGCAGGGACAGAAAAATTGTAGATTTGGTAGGCAAGAAAATAAATGATGACGAAACTATAGTTAATTTTACACCTCCTGATGGATTTGATTTCGGAATAATATCCAACTGCCATGTGGAAGGTAATGACTCTCTTTTTATAAATAAAATTGGCGATAAAGAAACTACACTTTATGCTCCAAATGTACCTGCCGGAATTATTCTGAGCCACAATTACAATTTCCCTCTTACACTTGAGCAGGGCAAACCACTTGGATTTGAAATAATTATTCCTGATGATGAAGGAATATATTCCGGAGATATTATTTTTGATTACGAAGTAGCAGGCGATAACGTAAGAGAAATCAAAATTCCCGTAAATGCTGAAGTAGAAGCTCCAAACCTTACTTATTTAGCAACGGAATTTGATTTTGGGTTAATTCCTGAATGTGAGCAATCAGTTGATTCATCATTTACTGCCGTAAATAATACAAAATTGCAAATAAGGCTGGAAGACCAACCAACTGATTCCAGAGTTATTTTTACCAATTTACCGATTATTTTCGAACCGGGAGATGAAAAAGTTGTAGAATTTAATTATACTCCTGATAATAATTCTGAAAATTTCACATTTTCTTTCTGGACTTTGCCTTGCAAGGATACATTCCAGATTATGAGAATAATTAGTGAAAAGACCGGCGTAAATGTTGCTTTCGATACACACGTAATTAATTTCAGCGCCGTTAATCAATGTGAGCTGGAAGACGGGAAAATAACAATTAATGAAACACTGAACGTATCAGGCGGAACTGCTACAATTACATCTGTGGAGCTTCCTGATTCTGATGTATATACTGTAAACGGATTAGATGAAGAAGATGTAATATCCGATAATGTAGAGATGGAGTTTATTTTCCATCCTCCATATGCTACTACTTTTATAGATTCTCTCGTTTTTTATTATGAACCTTGCAATGTAAGGAAGGTAATTGAAATAAGAGGAAGGTTAGTGGATACTGATTACACAGTACTACCCGAAACTCTGAATTTTGGTTTGGTAGAAGTAGGGGACGAATCCCAGGAGCTTACTTTTACTATTACCAATAACGGGGAATTACCGTTAGTACTTGATGATTTTTCAAATCTTGCCACACCACCATTTATTATGACAGTGCCAAGTGTAACTGATTTTCCTGTAGAATTAATGCCCGGAGAGCAGAGAGATTTTACTTTCAGATATCAACCACAGGCACCGGGAAATGATACTACTGAAATTTTGCTAAATATTTCAGAACCTTGTGATATGACGCACTCCGTAATATTCAATGCATCATCCGGCAAAGAAGAGACTTATAATCTATCAGTTTCAATTCCTCAGAATATTGAGTTGGAAGCAAGTAAAAACGGATTCATACCTGTTTATTTTGAATTCGACGAACCTGAAAACTATCAGGAAATTCTTTTTGATACCATCACTATTAGAATGTCTTATAATCCTACGGTAATACTCCCACAGGGCTTATTTTTCGGAGAACTTACAAACAGCGACAATGCCGAGCTTTACCTAAATGAAGAGCAGCCGGGTGAACTTCTTGTAAGAATAAAAACACTCGAAGATGATGCAATTCAAAACGGTGAAATTATCAGAATAAATACAAAAGCTCTTGTAGGCGAATCACAGACTACTGATATTTCTATTGATGATGTATCTTACAATACATATAATCAGGTACCGGTAAATATCGAAACAAATAACGGGTTTATTACAGTTATAGGTGAATGTGATTTCGAAAACAGGCTTGTTACTCTCGACGGAGACGTAAACCTTTCAATAGAAGACGGGAATATACTGCATAATTCATCATCGGTAGAATACAGTATAGCTACTTCTGATATGACTACAATCTCTCTTTATGACATTAACGGAAACCTCGTGAATTCGATTGTAGAAGGTAATTTACAACCGGGAGATTATTCGGCAGAGCTTGATATATCAGGTTTAAGCAGCGGAGTTTATTATCTTGTAATGAAATCCGGAATAAGCGAAAGATACGAAAAAATAATAATTGCTAAATAGTATTATTAATTGAAATAGTTTTTATTAAAAAGATATATGAATCAAATAAGCCTTTCGAATGTTTAGAAAATTCGGAAGGCTTTTCTAATTACATTTCATTTGCTGTGAGTTTTATACTAAGTTGCTTTCAAACATTCAAGAGAAAACATCTGATTCCCACCTG
>CAZIXJ010000307.1:0-4077 GCA_964542835.1 uncultured Hyphomicrobiales bacterium | reverse complement strand
AGGGAGAGGATTAAGGTGAGGGTGATTTAAGATTATGTTGGTATGATGAAATTAATAATAATCCCCTCACCCCAGCCCTCTCCCGAAGGGAGAGGGAGTAAAAAGTTTCCTCTCCCTTGAGGGAGAGGATTAAGGTGAGGGTGTAAGTGAGATGTTCTCAATTTCCCCTCAACCTAACCTTCTCCCAATGGGAGAAGGGATAAAAAGGCTCCTCTCCTTTGAGGGAGAGGGAGTAGAATGAATATTTTTTATTAATTAAAATAAAACAAAATTACTATGAAAAAACAAAATGCATATTTGGATATGGACCTGCTCAGATTCACTACGGCAGGTAGTGTGGATGACGGTAAAAGTACTTTAATCGGCAGGTTGCTTTACGATTCTAAATCAATTTTTGAAGACCAGATGGAGTCCATCGAAAAAGCCTCCAGAACGAGAGGTGAAGAGCAGGTAAATCTTGCTTTGCTTACTGACGGACTGAAAGCCGAAAGAGAGCAGGGAATTACCATTGATGTGGCTTATCGCTATTTTGCAACTCCGAAACGTAAATTTATAATTGCTGATACTCCGGGACATATCCAATATACCAGAAATATGGTTACCGGTGCTTCTTCGGCTAATCTCGCAATTATCCTTGTAGATGCAAGAAACGGCGTACTTGAGCAAACCCGCAGACATTCTTTTATTGCCTCTTTACTCAAAATTCCTCATATAATTTTTGCAATTAATAAGATGGATTTGGTTGATTATTCTGAAGACAGATACGAGGAAATAAAAGATGAACTCGAAGATTTTTCTTCTAAACTGGATGTGAGCGATATTCGGTTTATTCCTATTAGTGCTTTGAATGGTGATAACGTAGTTGATAAATCCAAAAATATGGATTGGTACAGAGGTTCGAGTTTGCTATATACTTTGGAAACCGTTCATATTTCATCAGACCATAATATGATAGATTGTCGCTTTCCGGTGCAGTATGTAATCAGACCCAACAATAATGATTTTCACGATTACAGAGGTTATGCGGGCAGAGTGGCAGGCGGTATTTTCAAAACAGGTGATAAGGTAATGGTGTTGCCATCCGGCTTTAGTTCAAACATTAAAACTATTGATACATATCAGAAATCTGAAGAGCAGGCTTTTCCTCCTCAATCTGTAACTATTACTTTAACGGATGATATTGATATTAGCCGTGGTGATATGATAGTCAGGGAAAATAATCGTCCTGATGTATCGCAGGATGTTGAATTGATGATTTGCTGGTTTCATCAAAGCAAGCAATTAATTCAAAATGGTAAATACGCAATCCGCCATACAACTAATGAGGCAAGATGCATAGTAAAGGAAATAAAATACAAACTTGATATCAATACTCTGCACCGACTTGAAAATGATAAAACAATCAAAATGAATGATATTGCAAGGATTTCAATCAGAACTACCAAGCCGCTTTTAAGCGACCCGTACAGACAGAACAGAATTACGGGAAGTGTAATAATAATTGATGAAGCTACAAATGAAACTTTAGCAGCGGGGATGATACTGTAATGGCACATTCATTTAAAGAATCAACTGCAAGGTCTATCGTAAAAACAATCTCTTGGCGTGTACTCGCAACGATTACAACGATAATTCTGGTTTATTTATTTACGGATGAAATTGCACTTGCATTTCAGGTGGGTATGATTGAAGTATTTTTAAAAATGCTTGTTTACTTTTTTCATGAAAGGGCTTGGGATAAGATAAATTTCGGAAGGGAGGAAATTGAGATAGATGAAACTCTCAAGAAAAAGTGAATATGCCTGTCTGGCACTACTTGATTTATCAGAAAATTATGATAAGAGTGTTCGCAAAATTGATGATATTGCTCAAAACAAAAAGATACCAAAAAAATATCTTGAGCAAATCTTGATTATGCTTAAAGGCTCAGGTTACGTAAAGAGCAGACGTGGTTCTTCAGGGGGTTATCTTTTGGCAAGGTCTCCTGCTGAAATCAATATTGCTCAGATTATAAGGCTGATAGAAGGCCATCTTGCACCTGTAGAATCTGCCAGTAAACTCTTTTACGGCGAATCACCAATTGAGCAAAGCCCGGAATTGCTTGGAGTATTCAAAGACATAAGAGATTATATTGCCGATAAATTAGAAAATACTACCTTTTTGGATATGATAAAAAAGTAACAAAACCCCGAGATAAAGAGCTTTTGTAAAAACGATGAAATTCAAATTTTATTAAAAAATGAAATCTTCTAAAACTCCCTCTCCCATTGGGAGAGCCTTAAATTAACCACCGGCAAATTTAAAGGGTGAGGGTATTCAATTCTTCCTTTATTGCTATTTTCTCACAGTCTCTAAAACTCGTGGCAACTGAAATGATTGCAAAGTCAGATATTTGAAAATTTAGAAATATTCAATTTTTGAGGTGTTCCATTCCACCCCGCTTTTGAAAATCAGAGATTTTCAAAAGCACACCTCAGGAAGGGAATTTTCTTATCCTCCTCTGGAGGAGGTGTCCCGTAGGGACGGAGGAGGACAGAGAATGTAGAGGCATTGCAAGATTTGTCTCATATGTCCACCCCCTTGTATTCCCCCGCCGGCGGGGGACAAGGAAAACAAAGTGAAAATTTGAATTGCCCCGAGATTTATCTCGGGGTATCATTTATCCGTAGGGACAAGAGGCGGTGCCTCGTCTTTGTGGCACAAATTGATATGAGCATAGATGTCCGATACTCTCAAAGATGTCGGGCATCTGATTAAGAATTGATTAGTTAAATTTGAAATTGTTAAAAAAAAATCATTGCATTTTCAAAATATCTAATTATATTAGAAGTGGATTTTATGAGAAATTCGCTAAAAGATTAAGGAAATTGTTAGTCAGACCAAAATGGGACTGACGGGGCATTGCCATAAGAAAATTGAATAATGAGATTAACCCAAACCGAAATAGAAGCAATTAAAGATGAAGCTTTAGCTTCGTTTGGAAGAAATGTATCTGTGTATTTGTTTGGTTCTAGAACTGACGATATGAAAAAGGGTGGTGATATTGATTTGATAATCAAACCTGAATTGAGTCAAGGACAACAATTTTTCAAAAAGAAAATTGAATTTCTGGTGAATCTAAAAGATAGGATAGGCGACCAAAAAATTGATCTTCTAATTGCAAAAGAAAACGACAGAAGAAATATTATTTCCATGGGATTCACTGATGGTGAGAGAATATGCTAAAACAAAAAATAAATAAAACTATTGAAATATGTAACATTCATAAGCATAGACTTCAATATGCATATTCAAAAATTTCTGACTTTTTACCGATTGATGAAGAGAAGTACTTTAGTTTTGATAATAATTTATTTGCATTCATTGACCAGTTCATATTCAGATTTTCAAAATTACAGGATGTAATGGGTTCAAAATTATTCAAAGAAATTTTGATGGTGGCAGATGAGGATGTAGAAAACCTTACTTTTAGAGATG
Source organism: uncultured Hyphomicrobiales bacterium (assembly GCA_964542835.1). Classification (GTDB taxonomy): domain Bacteria; phylum Bacteroidota; class Ignavibacteria; order Kapaibacteriales; family UBA2268; genus CAZIXJ01. The sequence goes on along the minus strand of CAZIXJ010000307.1, from coordinate 600 downwards.
TATTAAATAAACTTGAGAAAATCGGAGTGCTTAATGAAAGACAGGATTGGTTGAGACTTCGTGAATTAAGAAATAGTGTTGCTCATGAATATCCTGTTACTGACAGTGACTCAATTGATGCACTTAATGAACTATTTGAATCCAAAAAAGATATTGAGTTGATTTTTGATAGGTGTAAAGCGTTTTACGAAAGGTTTTAGAATTCTTCTCTATAAACAACAGGGTATCTCCCGTTCCCGATAAATCGGGACGAAAACTGTAGAGACGAGGCGGTGCCTCGTCTTTGAGAGCAGGGAGTTGAAAATAAGCAATGTAGGAGCAGACCTGTGTGTCTGCCCTGAAAAAGTCCACCCCTGCGAGTGAAAGCGGAACAAAGTGAAACTTTTGGGAAATGAGCATTCCCAAACCTGTGCTGTTCTTCGACTACGCTCAGCATCCGCTTCTCGAAGTGCAGTATGAGAAGCAAAGAAAACTTATCCTCCTTTGCCCCGATTTATCGGGATTTAAACAGAGGAGGTGTCCGCAGGACGCAGGAGGACGAAGGCGTAGAGACGAGGCGGTGCCTCGTCTTTGAGAGCAGGGAGTTGAAAATAAGCAATG
>CAZIXJ010000306.1:610-4081 GCA_964542835.1 uncultured Hyphomicrobiales bacterium | reverse complement strand
TCTTTGCGTGATTTATCAATGAACTGCCAATCCCCATTCCCTGGAATTCTGATTTTACGAAAACTGCTGCTAGATATTCATCTACCAGTGAAATAAACCCGAGTACCTGTTGCCCGTTTGTGGCTTTATATGTTTCAGACATGGGGATGTATTTATTCATCATCTGTTCTTTGTTTGCTTTCCAGTAATTGCCTGGGATAAAACTATGTGCCTGTAGTGAGACTTCGTACCAGATGTCTGCAATTTCGGGGATATCTTTTTCTTGTATTTTATGTATTTGTATATTCTTCAATGTGATTCCTTTCAGGTGGTGGTACTGTGTGTCGTCACCGATTTTTTCTCAATGTTTTTATTAAAATGTTACACTCTTTTTAAAGGTATCATGAGACACCTGCGATATATAAATCTGGAATATTATCCATAATGCGGGGTTTTCTTATATCACTGAGTTCTGGTAGATTTAGATTATTCTTTTCCGCTTCTTTTACTTCTTTTTCCCATAAAAGATGCCACATATATAGTTCAGCAACAAACATCTGTTCAACAAACATAGAATAACTCCAGGCAATGGCAATATAAAGTATTGTTATGAACCACACTACTTCATGAAAATTAATCCATTTAGAAAAATATATTATTATACCAGGTGGAATAAAAACTATTGCTCCTATAATCCAGGTTGCAATAAATCCGTTTAGAAAAATAGCTTTGTGTTCTTTTGCTATCACCAAACCCTTTTTCATCGAAGAGATGATTCCCATTCTTTCCCATGCAATAGCAGGGTATATTAAAAACGTAATCATCCTTACACCTTTTTTTAATGCATCAAAGAATAAACCCGAAAGAGTTACATCTTCATAACCAGCAAGGGTTTTGGTTGCACTCATCATATTAAAATTATTTGTATCATGTGCCCCTTTTGATAAAATGGCCTCAACTATAGTTATTACGAACCAGATCACAGCCCATATTAAAGCTATTGGAAGTGCAATTATAGTATTTTTTGATCCGGCAAGTATTGACTTTGATAAACTGAGTGTATTATCCGTCTCAATCATTTTAATTAATTCCAGTAAGACTAATGTACACCATGAAAATATTAAAGACAGAAACAGGATTTCTAAGAATATAAAAAATAAAACAGAAGAAATTTCATATTTATCCCAGGGGAAATAATACATGGTATATAATAGTAAAGGTGCATAGAAACACCAACATACCATTAATGGGAATAATAGTTTAGGGTACTCTTGAAATGCGTTCTTTGAGTCTTTGAAAATGATGCTTATTTCGGTAAACACGCAATCCTCATTTATATAATAAGTTATATATATTGATTATGGCATATGAGAAAACCACTGTTTAGCACATAATCGCTGGTATATGTAGTAAAGGTGATATCTTCGTAGTCACTTTAATTGATTTAAGATATCTTTTCCTAAAGATATTCCATATGGAACTCTTTCATAGTCAATATTGGTATCCATTGAATGAACATAAAAATTTCTTAGAATATTTAGCTCAGCTATTTTTCTAGTTAAATTTTTATCAATAATACCTTCTTGTTCTGCTAATTCCCATTTATATGTTTGAGAATAATCAATCCCTTTTGTTTTCATCTTCTGTTTTATCAGAATTTGGATTTGATTCCACAAACGAACTAAATTTTCTACAGAAATATCTTGTGAATTAGATAAGTTCATTTTTATACTAAATAAATTCTCTAAAAGAACATTTGCAATCTCGCGATATGTTCTCAGATATAATTCATCTACACTTAGCCCCGTACCTTCATGGTATAGCTGATTTCTTATCCTATGATAATGCTCAATATCGCTATCATCTAAGCCTGAAAGTTTGCTCTCTGCTCTTGAAAAAACTAATGAAACTAATTTAGGGAAGCTATTCCCAATATCTTCCTTTTCTTTAGATGAAAAGTTGATTTGAGATTTTTTGACAGGAAGTGATATGAATGTTCTCAGCGCCACTTCAATGGCATTATCAATACTTATGAATGCAATTCGCTTATCAAATGCAGTCTTTTGAGATATATGTTGATCTGCATGATTCAGTAATTCAATTGCACCTGAAGCCCATGTTTTTTCCATCAATATGCCTTACAATGTTTCCACTTTTATAACACACATAAGTACACTTATATGAATTGCACGTTGTAACTTCAAATTATTATATACCGGTTATTGAAATAACTTTATTATTGATCTACGAATCCCGCTCACTAACAATTCTAAATAAGAATAAAAGATTATTTTGCAATGTCAAGAAACATTGAACATATAATGGTTTCATTTGTTGCGGTTCCCAGGCAGCCCTATGTGGGAATCTGGCATAATCTGTATAACTGTGGCGTAATGCTGCTTCCCGTGCCTGGGGGAAAATTCCTTTTCTTATAGATTTTTTACTTGTCAATACATGTATATACATGTATATTGTACCAAATCCAGGAGGTCTAAAATGAAAGATGGAATATATTTCAATGTTCGGTGTCAAAGTAAAGATAGCCGTGATTATTTAAGAAAATTGGCAAAGTTAGAAGCTGCAAAAAGAGACATGAATCAGGAGCAAATTCTTTATTATGCACTTCAGTTTTTAAATGCTTATGGTGACAGATACGAAAAGGAAGGGTTGACGTCATATAATCCGGGAAATTAGTTTAAGTGATGAATATTGAATAGTAGCTTCATTGGTTGCATATCGATATAAATGAAAACATTACTATGTATGAGTAGTATAACATTATGGAAGAAGTTGATATCAACAATTTCTCTGAAGAGAGAGAATGTATTTATAAGAATGAACATTATTCTGTTCGAGACAATGGAGCAGTATTAAGACATCACCGACCAGGAAAACGCAAACGCAAAAATGATAACATCTGGACTTTTGGAAACGAAAATACTGCAAACCCATATTTACATATATCGGGTGTTCGTGTTCACAGAATTGTTGCGACAGGTTTTCATGGTGATCCGCCTGACCCAAAATATGTTGTAGACCATATTGATACGAACTGTAGGAATAATCGTCCTGAAAATCTCAGGTGGCTTACTCGCCTTGAGAATGCTCTCAAGAATCCCGTCACTCGTAAAAAAATTGAATATCTATGTGGAAGTATTGAAGCATTTCTTGAAAACCCCAAAATGTTAAATGACCTTCAAGGTGAAACTAACATTGCCTGGATGCGAACTGTTACACGAGAAGAAGCAGAGAATTGTAAAAAGCGTATGTCACTTTGGGTAAAAACTAAAAATGAATCTAATAAGAAAAAAAGTATTTTTAACTATCGAAGTGCCTTCAATAAAAGAGTACATAAACCACTTCAAAAATGGGAAGCAGGAATTGCCAGGGAGCCAGGGTTAGATTTTTCTTTAACTGATTGGTGTGCTCAATACGCGTGGATTGGTGAACCATATTTTCCCAGTTGCCCTCAAGAGTTTGGACCTGATCCGC
>CAZIXJ010000306.1:0-600 GCA_964542835.1 uncultured Hyphomicrobiales bacterium | reverse complement strand
TAAAGACTGGGGCTTTGTTATCATATTGTTATAATGACGAACACTATCCAAAACTATTTGTGGTAGAATCTGTGATTCTCAGAAATAAATTTTAAATCTTAGTTTTATGTGAGAGAGCAGATTCTAAATGTTCAATAATTGGTATTGAACTAAATAATAAAAACTACTTTATTCATTATCACCTTGGAACATACTCTAATAAAATTGAAGCTGACATAGCATTTTGTGAGAAACAAGAATCAAGCAATTTTGGTAGAGATGGGTATTTTGAAAAGTGGGGTATAAATAGTACATAAATACTATTTATATCTTGATCTTAAGGTTCAAAGAAACTATTATTTTTAATGTCATTGATATATTTAATTAATTCTTTAAAAATATCTTCAATTAAAACCTTATCTTCTACAGAATTAAAAACATATTTCAAATCAGTGATCTGTGTTGTTAGATTAATTCTTAATTTAAGTCTTGGATATTGTAGATCTTTTGCATGGGATTTTGTTTTAATATTTCTCTTACAATGTTTATAAGCATTTGTAATTTCTTCAATCTTTCTAAAAAGAATATGCTTCTCTCTGATTTTATTCAAATATATTGTCA
>CAZIXJ010000305.1:0-4084 GCA_964542835.1 uncultured Hyphomicrobiales bacterium | reverse complement strand
AAAAAAATAGTGTTTCTGGCGTCCTCGCCTGAACTACCTAAAAGTAGAACAAAAATTCCTTTATGTTGTAAATGTTAATACTTTTGAGTCAGCCCCTGCCTTGCCGAAAAGAAAGCCGGTGGATTTTTAATTACTGTGATTTTCTCAATCTCGATAAATGATGTTGGTTTAATTTGGATGTTCTGCGTATAAAAAAGGCTTGGATTCAACGCAACAATAATATGCCACTCATTGATTTTTTTTCTTTTTGCAGATATTAACAAATTATTTCGCATAATTGTGAATATTCTGCATTATGTTACGTCAAACAATTTTTGTATATTAATATTTTTCTGTTATTTGTGAAAAAATTTTTTTTACTGATAATGAAATTATAATTTTACTAATAATACGGTAATATCTACTGGTTTTTTTATATTACGATTTTTATGAATTTAAAAGAAATAAGCGAACCGATAAATCATCACCTGAATGAATTCGGTAAATTTTATAAAAAGAGGCTCGAATCCAACGTTTCTCTGCTTAATATCATTCTGAAATATATTAATCAGAAGACGGGCAAACGAATTCGTCCCGTTTTGGTATTTCTTTCTGCTGAAGCCTCAGGGGGAGCTAACGAAAGGTCTTATACCGGTGCAGCTATGGTTGAACTGCTGCATACTGCCACTCTGATACATGATGATGTGGTAGATAAAGCAGGAGAAAGGCGGGGACTTGCTTCAATTAATGCTGAATGGAATAATAAAATAGCCGTTCTTGTAGGCGACTATCTACTTTCTCAGGGATTAATCAGTGCTACTGATTCCGGTGAATTTGAATTTCTTAATTCTACCTCCAATGCAGTAAAGAGAATGAGCCGCGGTGAGCTTTTATCAATAGACCGAAGCAGAAACGTAACTCTCGATGAAGATACTTATTTCAGCGTCATCTCCGATAAGACTGCATCTCTTCTTGCCACTTGTTGTGAAATTGGTGCCATTAGTGCTACAGATAGCAAAGATATTCAGGAATCATTGAGAGATTATGGAGAATATATTGGTATAGCATTTCAAATAAGAGATGATATTTTCGATTTTGTATCAAAAAGTTCACTAATCGGAAAGCCTACGGGCAATGACATCAAAGAAAAGAAAGTTACTTTGCCGCTTATTTACGCACTTAAACAGGTTCCTGAAAAGCAGGCAGATAGAATTATAAAAAAAATAAAAAAAGGCAAAACAGAAAAATCCGAAATAAAGGAAATTATCGAATTTACCCATGAAAAGGGTGGAATAGAATATGCAGAAAGTATAGCCAAAGAGTATTCTGAAAAAGCAAAAGATTGTCTGAACATACTCGAGGATTCACCTGCCAAAGAATCTCTAATCAAACTCGCAGAATTCGTAATTACAAGAGAATCTTAATTACAGCCCTTTTGCTTTTGCCTCATCCCACAATTCATCCATTTCTTCAAGCGACATTTTGCTCATATCTTTTCCATTCTCAGCGGATTTCTCTTCAATATATCTGAATCTGTCGTAAAATTTTTTATTTGTAATCTGCAATGCCTCTTCTGCTACTATGTCCTCGTGCCTTGCAGCATTTACCAAAGCAAAGAGGAAATCTCCAAATTCCTGAACGGATTTTTCTTTATTACCATTCTCAAACTCTTCTTTTAATTCATTAAGCTCCTCGAATACTTTATCCCATACATCTGACTTATCATCCCAGTCAAAACCAATTCTTGAGGCTTTGTGCTGCATTCTTTCAGCTCTCAGCAGAGCAGGCAATGCTGCAGGTACACCTTCAAGCACAGACTTCTTCCCTTCGCGCATTTTCAACTTTTCCCAATTTTGCATTACGTGTTCTTCATTTTTTACGTTTTCATCACCAAATACGTGAGGATGCCTGAATACGAGCTTTGTATGAATCTTTTTAATTACATCAGTGAGATTAAATTTGTCAGTTTCTTCAGCAATCACCGAGTGCATTACTACGTGCAGCAAAATATCACCGAGTTCTTTACTTAAATCGTCATAATCATCATTATACAGAGCTTCATTTACTTCATAAGCCTCTTCTATAGTGAGATGGGCAATGGATTTATTTGTTTGTTTTCTGTCCCATGGGCATTCTTTTCGTAATATTTTTATCAGTTCAATAAATGCTTCAAAATTGGAAAGTACATCTTCGGGATTTGTCGGTTTAGGGATTTCAGTTCTATTATTCATAATTTTTTCTCAAATAACTTCTTATTTAGTAAATACATAATATTTATCACAAAAATAATATAAATATTTTGATAATAAAAAAAATTATAATATCTTTGTTTTTTGTAAAATTATTATTTGAAAATATTGGAGAAAATATGTTTAAGAAGTTACTGGCAATTATAATAGTTGGTATATTTGCAGCAAATATTGCCAATTCTCAGACTAAAGAATTAAAAACATTTCAGGATTCTGTTGCTTATGCAATAGGAATGCAAATTGGCGGCAATCTTTTGATGGATTCACTTATGCTGGACCTTGATATTGTAAATCAGGGTATGTATGATGCATTGTATTCAGGAGATAAAAAGTTAAATGACGCCCGGATGGGACAGGTAATGCAAAAATTTCAGCAGGAACTCGTTGCTAAGCAAGAGGCAAAGGCTGAAGCAGCAGGTGGGGAAAATCTCAAAATTGCAGAAGATTTTTTAGCTGAAAATAAAAAGAAAGAAGGTATTAATGTAACTGAGAGCGGGCTTCAGTATGAAATAGTAAAAGAAGGTACAGGCAAAACCCCTGCAAAAACAGATACCGTTGAAGTACATTATGAAGGTACTTTGATAGACGGCACTGTATTCGATAGTTCATACGAAAGAGGAGAAACTATCGAATTTCCTCTGGACAGAGTAATCCCGGGTTGGACTGAAGGAGTGCAACTTATGAAAGAAGGAGCGATTTATAATTTCTATATTCATCCCGACCTCGGATATGGTCAGAGAGGTGCAGGACAGGATATCGGTCCTAACGAAATGCTTATTTTCAAAGTAGAGCTTATCAAAGTGAAGTAACTAGTTATCTTATCAGATAGATGGCATTTCAAAATGCCTGACACGAAACAGCAACAAACATTATAAAATATAAAACCTTTCCGAAAGGTTAACTACAATTCAAATAGCCCCGTCATTTATTAATGGCGGGGCTATTTGAAATAAAAATGATTAATTCTGATAAAGAAATGAATAGCCGTGGCTGACTAATAAGTAAAGCTATTAATTTTTCAACGTCAGACAAGAATGTCTGACCTACTGCTTATTGTAGGTAGAATATGCGTCCCCGCTTGTTCTTGCTTTCAGGCTAGGACGACTGAACTACCTAAAAGTAGAACAGATATTCCAGTCTGTTGTAAAAGTTAATACTTTTTAGTCAGCCCCTTAAGATAAGGGGCATTAATAATTGTTTCAATAATCAAAGCATTTACACATCACACTCACCTTTTGTTCTCTCCCACGATGGAGAGGAGAATTTTCAGCTTAAGAAAACCACCCCCGTATAAGCCGCAGAGTCGCTTATTTATCATCTAACTGCTCAAATCTCTTGCCTTTTATCCATGTTTCTTCTACGTGATTAATACCGAAATGATAAAACAAATCAGTGTAGGAATCTACTCCCGCTATTATTAAATCAGCCTGCTTGCCCGGCTCTATACTACCAAGCCTGTGCGATTGATTTATTGCTTTTGCTCCGTTAAGAGTAGCCGCTGCCAATGATTCTTCAGCAGTCATATTCATATTAATTACGGCGAGAGAAAGTATAAGCTGCATATTCTCCGTAAAGCTCGAACCGGGATTACAATCGGTAGAGAGTGCAACCGTAGCTCCTTTTTCTATTATATTCCTTGCATTTGCATAAGGCATACGAATAAAATATGCTGTGGAAGGCAGCAAAGTAGCAACTGTGCCTGATTTTATCATTGCATCAATGCTTTCATCGGACACAAACAGCAGATGGTCCGCTGATACGGCGCCAAGCTCTGCTGCGAGCTTAGCAGCAGATACATCTGCAAGCTCATCACAGTGGACTTTTAGCTTTAGTCCGGCATCAAGCCCTGCCTGAAG
>CAZIXJ010000304.1:0-4109 GCA_964542835.1 uncultured Hyphomicrobiales bacterium | reverse complement strand
TTATTACAATATAACAAAATAAAGAAAAAATTAAGAATTCCAAATTCATTATTATTAATTAATATTATCTTAATAATGTTATCGGTAAAATCCACTTATTTTCAATACATCTTCAGTATATAAAAAAATCAATATTTGAGCTTGCCAATTCTGTAAGTAAAGTTTTCTTTGCAGGATTTTATAATATTCTATCTTAAAAGGATAAAAATTTCAAATCATATTTTAACTAATCATTTTTTATTCTTAATTTTGTTTATTTTTTATTGAGAGATTATTATGTTTAAAAAAATATTTTGTTTAATATTACTAATTACTATTTCTTTAAGTGCCTTCGATAAAACCAAGTGGAATAATTTTATCGGGGCTGCCTATACCGAACACAAATCTTATTACGTACTTGAAAGAATTTCCGATGAGGCGGGGGGGAGGCTTCCCGGCACAGAAAACAATAAAAAAGCACTCAATATATTGAAAGAAGAACTTGAGAATATTGGTTACGATGTAAGATTTGAAGAGTTTGAAATGCCCGGATGGACCCGCGGAAATGACAATGTAAAGATGCTCGAACCTGTAAACAGAGAGATTAGGGCTCTTGCTCTGGGTTATGTTGATTCAAAACCAAAATTTACAGCTGAAGTACTGGATGCAGGCAATGGCACTGATGAGGATTTTTCGACATTTGATTTCAGCGGAAAAATTGTATTGCTCTCTGCTGCCAAAACTTCAAGGTCTGCTCTCATAGATAAAGCTGCTGAAAACGGAGCGGAATCAGTACTTTTTATAAATGAAAAAGAAGGTGGAAAACTTACTTGCGGAGTTTCCAATTTCTACGGTAATCCTGCTCCGGTTCCTGCCTATACGATTACTTACGAAGAAGGTATGTGGCTCCGCAGATTACTGAAAAGAAATGTCCCGGTGAAAATGGAAATCGAAACTAATTCTTATGTACATGATAAACCTCTGAAAGAGAATAACGTGGTAGTTTCACTGCCGGGCAAAACTGATAAGAGAATCGTAATTGCCGCTCATATTGATGCATGGGATGCCGGAAACGGGGGAGTAGATAACGGGCAGGGAACTGCTATACTCTTTGACCTCGCATATCTGCTTAAAAAATACAGTCCCGAAAATGAATGCCATATTGATTTTGTCTGGGTAAATGCCGAAGAGCTTGGTCTGTGGGGGTCTAAAGCATATGCTCAAGCCCACAGTGATGAAAATATTATCACTATGCTTAATATGGATATGACCGGCACTCCAATTGGTATAAATAATTTCGGATATACCGAATTTAAGCCGTTTTATGAAAAAATAACTGAAAACATCAACGGTTTTAACTGGGATAAAGGTGTAGTGGACAGACCCTGGACAAATAGCGACCATATCTTTTTTATGCTCGAAGGCATACCTGCATTTAACGTATGGGGGCAACTTGATGAACCGCAGTATAACTACTATCACGATTTTGGAGATACTTTTGATAAGCAGAACAAGAGATATCTGGCTGATGCAGCAGCAGTAATCAGCGTAATTATTTATGAACTTGCAAATAATCCCGATGTACCTGAAATAAGATTATCAGAAGAAGAAACTATTGAATTTATGAAAAAGCATAAACTTGATGAACAATTAAAAAGACAGGGCTGGTGGGAGTTTGATAAAAATTAAAACATAACTTTCTGATGCATAAAAAAACAAACGGCTATCCCGAAATTTCAGGATAGCCCGTTTGGAGTTTAGTTGTTGTAATAGCTTTTTACAGAGTAATTTTTATTTTTATATCCTACCTCCTAATATTGTTGATTGTTCTTACCTAATTCAAGACGTTTCATTTCAATTTTATTTAATTTTTTTTGTACGGCATCCGAAATATTGACGTTTTTTTCATTTGCATAGTTCATAAGAGCGATAAATACATCAGCTACTTCATCTTGAAAATGAGCCATATCAATATTTTCTCCTTTCCATTGTTTCTTTTCAAAATTTGCAAGCTCACCAGCTTCACCGTTTAATTCCAGACAAAAAAATTCAGAACTCTTTTGTCTGAAATAACCTTTCTGATATTCATCAAATCCAATTTGAATATTATTCAGACCGGCAGATACTTCATTCAGTAGATTTTGCAGTTCTTCGGGCATATTTCTACTGAGGTATTAATTCTGGTCTCATAGCTTCGCGCATTCTGTAGCCCACACCTCTGATACTCTGTATCAATGGTCTGGAATCTTCGTCCTCGATTTTGTTTCTGAGCCTTTTGATGTAAACATCAATAATATTTGATTCTGGATCGAAACTGTGTTTCCATACGTGCTGAGTAATAGTGCTTCTGCTCAAAATTCGATTTTTATTTCTCATCATATATTCGAGCAAAGCATACTCTTTAGTAGTAAGTTCAATTTCTTTTCCGAATCTGTAGGCGAGATGTGATACGGTATCAAGTATCAAATCACTGCATCGTATTTTTGTAGATTTTTCCGGTGTTGACCTTCTTAGTATCGCCCTCAGTCTGGCAGCAAGCTCTTCAAAGCTGAAAGGCTTTGCAAGATAGTCATCTGCACCGAAATCCAGCCCCGTTACTTTGTCATCTGTAGAGCCGCGTGCAGTAAGCATAAGTATTGGAGTAGTCTTTCCGGACTCTCTCAAGGCTTTTGCTATCTCGAAGCCATCTTTGCCGGGAAGCATAATGTCAAGCAAAATAGCATCGAAATGATTACTCATAGCCATTTCCAGACCATCTCTTCCATCATATGATGTTTCTACGATGTATCTTTCTTCTTCTAGTCCGTGTTTGATGAAATTGGCTACTTTCTTTTCATCTTCAATCACAAGTATTCTCATCGGCACCCTCCTTGTTAACAAAAATGTATTTATATTTATAAAAAATTAATTTAGAACAAAAATTTCATTTCTTAATCATTGTAAATTTAATAAAAAAATTAATACAATTAGCATATTTTTTTTATTTTCTTAAAAATATTGCCTGTACCTCCCTGTTTCCGTTGGATAATTCCAATACAATGTAATACATCCCGTTAGCTGCATATACACCATTATCGAGATAGCCGTCCCATTTTTCAGTATATGCCGTGTTTGGGCGTCTTGACTCATTATTTACCAGTTTTTTTACTATTGCATTGTTTTGATCCAAAATATACATGTTTATTACTGTTTGTTCCGGTACTTTATATATTATTTCAGCTTCCTGCTGAGGCGGCTTAAATGGATTAGGGGCTATTATGTTGATAAATCTCGGTTTGTAATCTCTCAACAAAGTATCGCTTCTAATACATGTACCTTCACCGCAAAATCTTATAATAATCGGAGATGGCAAATCAAGAGGAATATTCCATTTGAATTTCATTTCATCAATACTTATCTTATTAATAAGCCTGAATGACTGACCGTTATCAATCGAAGCGGCTATCGTAATGCTATCAATAGGAAATCTGATATTGGTAGTATCCCATGAAAAATACTTTGTAGGGTCGGCAGTTTCATTAATATTCATTTCGTAAATGAATTTTGCCGGTTCGATATCAATGGAGAATATTTCAGATGTGTCTGATACTCCGCCTTTTACTCCGATTGTTCGCAAATCCAGATATTCATAATTATCGGCACTGTCGCATCTGAATATGTTAATGCAGGGCAGTTCCCCGATTAATTCATATTCATTTTGAGAAACAAATCCCGAAGCAAGATAATTCCAAGTGCTGTCTGTCGGGTGAAAATATTCTGCTATTACAGAATCTATACAGGAAGTAGTGCCTGATAATATTAGTTCTTCTCCGATATAATATTTTCCGGATTGCAAATTATTATTTGCAATCTGTGGTGGATTAATTCTGATAATTTCCGTTTCATCATAAATAAATGCAGGTCGGGTAGCAGATTCCACCCGTATTTTTCCTGTCATTCCGAATAATTCTTCTTCAGCAGGGAGATAATAAGATACAGTATCGGTTTCATTATTGATGTTTTCAGCAAGTAAAAATGAATTGTCATTTTGTGGCGAACCGTTTTGATAAGGGATAAATCGAATATCTACGTTTTGCTGAGACCTGATGATATTTCGCCAGACAATTTCAAGTGTGTCTCCTGCACAAAAT
>CAZIXJ010000303.1:0-4118 GCA_964542835.1 uncultured Hyphomicrobiales bacterium | reverse complement strand
CCCCGATGTGAATCATTATTTGGTCTAAATGTTTTTCAAAGCAAAACAAGCATTAGCAGGATATATTCTGCTCTTATTATTGGTTTTGGTTTAGTTATATTAAGTGTATTGCCAAATCAGTTGAAAGCACAAGGCTCTCCGTACGAAATGAAATGTGATGTTGTTGAGCCCGTAGAAACTCCCTCATATCCACCTATATATAATGAAATGCCAGCCTCGAACAATCAGAGCTGTTACAATGCTTCAGACCCATGCAGGGATCGCTATCCGTTTAGTGAAAACTGGGAAAATATAAATCCAGTGACAATTCGATTAAATTTTCATTTTATAAAAACTGGTGATGTAGGCTTAAATTTTGGAGAAGAAGATGGAAATTGTCCAAATTGTTCTTCAAATGACGATAGAAGTATTTATGACCAAGCAGGATACTTCATACAAGAACTCAATAGTTCAGCTATGGGGATGAATGATTTTCTTCAATATTACGATGAGAATGGAAATAAACTTGAGCCTCCGATCCGATTCAAGGATGAAAGTGGAAATGAAGTTCCGAATTTAGGGGATACAAAACTGAGGTTTGAATTGTATGAGGAAAATGACCAAGGTGCTGTTCATATTCATGAAATAGATGATTATAAATTTGAAAACTCCGATGGAGATATGCAGGGGCCATGTGAAGATGGTCAAATAACACTTGACGATCCGAAGGCCGATTTTTCAGTTTATGGTGATAAAGTCATAGATATCTTCTTTTATGATGAATGGGCTCCCGTTCATGGATATGATGATTCCGAGGGGAATTTTAGGACGTGTCGAGTTATTCGTGGTTCAGGATATCAATACGACTATTTTATCAAGCTAACAAATTTATGGTATTTTTGGCAATACACTCGACAAAACGAACCTAACAGTGATTTTGGTCGGTGGAATTTCAGGTCTATTCTATGGCATGAGTTGGGTCATGTTTTTGGTTTATACCATACATTTCCTAGTGGGGGATGCTGCGATGCGAATGAAAATGGATTACAAAACGAATTTGGTAAGTACAATAATGTAACAAATAACACGATGGGTTATAATAACCATTTTGTCACTTTTTCACCCTGTCAATTAGATAAAATATTCAATAGACTTTACAATAATGATTTTCAATGGGCAGAGCTTGATCCGAATTTCGATAGCGAGGATCAGAATGAGCCCCTGACGCCCGTAATTTCTATTGATGGTCAAAGTGAAGTCACCTGGGATCAAGACGTGAAAGTGACAAAGCATATATTTGTAGAATCTGGAAGTCGATTAAATATTGAAGCTGAAATAAGAATGGCTCCTGACGCGCATATATTTGTTAAGCGTGGAGCCATGTTGCATATTACAGAAAATGGTAAGATAACTAACTATGAGTCTAATTGTGACCAGTGGGGAGGTGTGTGGGTCGAGGGTAACCTCAATCGTGACCATCCTGATGATTGGTATGCAGATTTCTCTGCCGACGGAAAAGACCCAGGAAGAGTTGTTATTAGTAAAGGAGTTGTGGAGAACGCTCGCTATGGGATAAACTCCGGTTTATACCTTTTTCCAACAAATTTGGGATTTCCTTTCTGGCCTTCACCTTGGTTAGTTCATCCTGGTGGATATATATATGCGGATCAAGCCACTTTCAAAGGATGTGATCAGGCGGTTCGATTTTTGCCTTATGAACGAGAGAATAAGAGCAAGTTTTTAGGGTGTAGTTTTGAATCTGCTCTATTTACGCAATTTCCAATGAAAGTAGGCGTAGCTATTGATCGGAATTATGGTATCGAATTTCAGGCTTGTGAATTTAACTGGATGCGATCGCATGGGATTTTGTTGAAAGACGCCAGCTTTAATATACACAATAATAACAAGTTTAAAAACATCCAAGGGACGGCGATAGCTGCACTTTTCACAGGTGTCACGGTGGACTTTCAGTATCCATATAATATCGGCGAAGATGTGGGTGACCCATACAGTTCCGGGAATGTTTTTGAAAAGAATGACCTGGATATTCGGGTTGAAAACTTCCCTGTAGCAAGAAGATTTTTAACTATAAAAAGTAATTCCTTTAATTCGTTTTGGGATTCAAATAGCCCTGGGCAAAATCAACGTAAAAATATTGAGGTGTTTGAGTCTCAAGTGGTGATAGAGGATAATACTTTTTCAAATACCTATAATGCCATTAGCTTAAATTGTCGGAACTTTCACAAAACACAAATTGTGAATAACGATTTTATCAATTTTCATACAGCCATTTGGTATGAGAATTGGAAAAGTGGTTCATCAAGTTTACATAGATCAAAATTCGCGTGCAATTCTTTCCTCGACAATGCTTCCAGCGGGGTATTCTTGGATAAGTCAAGGATCGTTAGACAGGGGAATCAATTAAAGTACCTGGACAATAAATGGTATCGGGACGCAAATGATGAGCCGATTCCGGGCGTGTATGATATTCGAGTTAAGACCTTGGGTGGAATAGGTGCCTCCGGAAACAATCCGATATTCACCTATTCCGTTGAGCAAAATACGCCGCTCCTAGACCCGGCACGCCCCTTGTGTAATTTGACGAGCACGCATACGAACTGCCAAACGGCACAGGATTACGATCTGTATGAGCAGGCTCGAGAACCTGACTGTGGTGGCTCAAATGGAAATGGTGGGGGTTCTGAGACATTTACACTTGATGAAATTCAGTCAAAACTGGATTCAATGGACCAGTTTGGCGATAACGCAGTACCCGGTCAATCATATGCAGATTTAGTGGGAAGACAGTATCGTCTAATTAAGAGTTTGGTGGATTCGTTAGTGACCCTTAATCAGTATACTCTGGCAGATTCTTTATTAGCCTTAGAAGATGATTTAGTTTATGTGCAACATAGGTTTGGGATGCGACTTAAAACGGAGGCGTACGATCAGGCGCGAACCTATTTAAATACGCTGAATGGAGAGACGGAAGAGGTGGGCGACTTTAAAACCGTACAACATTTACACCTAGACTTTCTTTCTGATAGTACTTATACCAAAGACAGTCTTGACATCCAAACATTGGAAACTATTGCAGAGAAGCGACACCTTCCCTCCAGCCATGCTCGAGCCTTATTATCTATTATCGATGGGAGAAGTTGGGATCCTGTTTTTCCTCAGACGGAGAACATGGCCACATTACATTTTAGCGATGAAAAGGAAGGATTAAATGATCGAACCCTTGTTTATCCCAATCCGGGAGAGGGGCTTTTTACGATTATTCCGAATGGGGAAACATTTGAAAAAGATTCAGAGTTGCAATTTCATGTTTTTGACCTTTCAGGTAATACAGTGCTACAGCTTGAACAGCCAGTAGTTGTGGATGGGCAATACCAAATAGACCTGACAGATGTAACCGATGGCATGTATTTTTTGTATATTAAACAAGGCGGACACCAGGAAACCCATAAAATCATAAAACAATGATTCATAGACTATTGCTTGTAGGGATTCTAATTTACTTGGGTAGCGGTAACTTGAGTGGGCAACGCTATTTTTCAAAATTGAAAAAGTTCGATCAGGGTGCTCAAGGATTCAGCAATATTGAAGTTTTGGATAGTAATTTGTTTTGGGTTCAGAGTCTAAAGTGGCTACCCGGAGGTAGTTCATTAGCGGGATACTATTATATGGACGGGAATGGGAATTTTATAGATTCCTTATTTTATAATAAAAGAGGGTTGATTGTCAAGGCGCTTCCCGCGAACAATTACATTTTTAAAGACGATTTAATCTATCAACTGTATTCCTATCGGGACTCATTGAATCCACACGATATCTACGTTTCATCTCGCTCACAAAGGGATAGTGTGACGATTTTTCCGATAGACTTTCAGCGGCCCGAGTGGGATCGGATTCGGTTGAATAGTATGACGCTCTATCAGGATACTATTTACATGTTCGGTGTGGCGTATATATCCGGTGACCCAACGCAGCACGATATATTCATGATCAAGATGGATTTACAGGGCAATATGATCTGGCTAAAGGACCTCGATCAGTATGAGAGATATAAGTATTCGCATTTCATCATGAGTAATATATTGGAAAAGGATGGCTATTTTTACTTTACGAATATAGGC
>CAZIXJ010000302.1:0-4121 GCA_964542835.1 uncultured Hyphomicrobiales bacterium | reverse complement strand
TTTCATTATATCAAACTCAGTTGTTTTGCAGAATTAATTGCATCATCAGATACTGATTCTCCGGAAAGCATTTTGGCAATTTCTATATGCCTGTCATTGTTGCTTAATGATTTTACTACAGAATTAGTATATCCATTACTTTCAGTTTTCTCAACCACGAAAATCTCATCACCGAGAGCTGCAATCTGAGGCAAATGCGTAATTGCAATTATCTGGTGCTTTCCTGATAGTTTTTTCATTTCACGCCCGACTTTTTGAGCAATTTTTCCGCTGATTCCTGTATCTATTTCATCGAATACGAATACGGGTATTCTGTCATTTTCTGAAAGAAGCTGCTTAATTACAAGCATAATTCTGGAAATCTCACCGCCTGATGCAATTTTTGCAAGTGGTTTTGCTTCTTCGCCTTTGTTGGTAGAAATCAGAAATTCAATTCTGTGAATACCGTTTTCATAAGCTCTAAAATATTGTTCTTTATGTTTTACAGAAGGAAACTCAAATATTTTTTCTTTATCAGCAAAACTATCTGCATCCAAACTAATGTCAAAATCTACATAACTTATACCGAGGTTAGTGAGATTGTTTTTTAAGTAATTTCCAAGAACTTGTGAATTTGCCTTCCTTTTATGCAGCAAATCAGAATACTTTTCAGCAAGTTCTTTGGAAAGTGAAATAATCTCATCTTTCAGTTTGGAAATCTCTTCTTCAAAATTATCTGCAAATTTTAATTCATTTAAGAGTTCATCTCTTTTTTTCAATGCATCATTCACACTTCCGTATTTTTTCTGAAGTATTTTTAATTCGGAAAGTCTTTTTCTGATATTTTCTATTGCTTCGGGATTAAACTCAATACTATGTTTGTAATCTATCGCTGCATTAGCAATTTCTTTCACTGATATGGCGGCAGACTGCAATTCGCCGATATATTCATCAAATTGATTATCGATTTCGGATAACGATTCAATTTGTTTGATTGCTTCTGTAAGTTTAAGATGAACAGAATTATCTCCCTGAAGAAGTGATTCAGAAACAGAGGATGATGTGCTAAATAGAAATTCTGAATTTCTAAGAATTTTCAATTTGGCTTCAAGTTCTTCATCTTCATTTTCTTCGGGCGATATTTTATCAATTTCTTCAAGAAGAAATTTATTAAACTCTGCTTTTTCTTTCAGTTGATTTTCTTTTTTGGAGAGTGTTTTTAGTTCGTTTATTTTTTTACTGATTTTATCATATACTTTAAAATATTCTTCTGAATAACTACTCAAATCTTGGATTTTATCAAGCATTACAATATGATTATCAGGTTTTAGGAGTGAATGGTTATCATGCTGATTATGAAAATCAATCAGCATAGAGCTAAGCTGCTTCAGAAAATTAATCTGAACGGGTGAATCATTAACAAAATTTCTGGATGAAATGCTGATACCGCTGTCTTTAGAGAAAATCTCTCTTCTGATAATTAAATCATTATCGAAATTATCATAATCATTATTTGTAAGAAATTCATTAATATTCTTGTTGTCTTCAATTGAAAAGATTGCTTCCAGTATTGCTTTGCTTTTTCCTTTTCTTACTATTTCGGTATTTGCTCTTTCTCCCAATAAAAGCTGAAGAGCAGTAATGATAATAGATTTTCCTGCACCCGTCTCACCAATAATAATATTAAGCCCCTTATCGAAATTGATTTCGACATTGTCTATAATCGCAAAATTTCTTATTATTAGTTTTTTTAGCATATCAATCAAAAAATGACCATGATACTGAAAATCTTAAATTTCTCTGTTTTACGGGATACAAATATACATAATAATAGCCCGTTCCAAGTACATTATACATTGAAGCTTTTACGTATGCTTTTCCAAGCCGCATAGCAACGAAAACATCTAACCCGTTAATCGAAAATGATGATTGATTATTTTGCCTGTAATAAAGTCCGTTTATAGGGTTAAAGCCGTAATATTTGTGCTTATCCATTATTGCTGCGTTAAAACCTGCTCGCAGGAAGCTACGTGTAAGCCTGTATTCAAAATATGATTTTAGTTTCAACATAAATAACGGTAAAATCTGATTATTCTCATCAAAATTATAATAATTCAAACCGGTTAATTCGGCATAAATATCGGAAAAGATTTCTCTTTTATATCTGATATTTAATCCGGCAATATTTATGTCATTATTTGTATTGTATGTGTTGGTATCACTAAAATCATAATATATATCATTAGTAATTAAAGGATTTTGAATATTTCTTAAAAATATATTTGATTCAAATTCGGAATATTCACCTTTGTAATCATAATTTAAAAGAAGTAATGTATTTAGCTCTTTTTTTAGATTTGTATTTTGGAAGTAATTCGGAATATTTTCAGCGATTGAAAAATCTGCGAAAGCTCTGTTTTTATTTGATTTATAGAGAATTCTTGAGCCGAAAGAGATTGTGTTTCGCTCAAGATAAAAAGAATATCTGACACCACCCGTAAGGTGGAGCTTTTTTGTAAATGGAATATCCAATAAAGAATATGCAGCAAAATTGGAAAATGTGCCTGATTTATCAAGAAAATTAGATTTTAAATCAAACAACTGAAAACTTCCGCCGGCACGAAAAATGAGCGATGCTATTTTTTGCTCGTATTTTCCGCTTAATTTAACATCAGGAACGTAATCCTCAAGTTTTGAAGTAGAATCCTGCGGAAAAAAATAAAAATCTTCTCCGGAATCAATTCTGTACTTATTATGAGAAATATCCAAAGTAGCAGAAAATGCAGAATTTTTCATTGTATCAAGATATGTAGAATAAGTCAGGATAAACGAATTGGAAAACTCCCTTTTCTTTAATTCGTTATATCTCATAAAAGCATCAATAGTAGAAAAATTATTTTCTGATAAGGAATCAACCACTCCGCCATTCATATTAGTTCGGAAATTATTATGGAAGTATGTTGCAGAAAAAAGAGAATAATCTGAAATAAACCAGCTGAATCTGCTTCTGAAATTCCAGGAATTGAAAGAAGAATTAGGGAAATTTCCTCTCGATGACATATTTCTGAATCCTGCTGTGAAATTCATATTTTTTGCAAAATTCTGACTGAAAACACCATCTATATAAATTCCCTGATCAGATTCCTGAGAATACCAGAATTTTGTATAAGGAGTATTGGTATTATGAATAATTTCCTGAAAATTTGTATAAATACCACCGGAATTATCCGAAAGTATTACAGCATTTGAGCCGGTTAATATTTCTGCTTTTTCAAAGTATTCAACGGGAAATTTCTTTGGATTATAATTGTTAAATCTGTGATTATAAAGTTGGGAATTATTCATTGAATATGAATTGGATACAGGTGATGCACCAAATAAGGAAAATGAATTATCAGCTCCGGCTTCTCCGAGAATCGCAGGATATACCGGAAGTCTTTCATAAATAAGTGTGTTGAAATCCGTGTAATTATCAAGCAGGATATCGGATTTTCCTATACTTTTGTAAATGTCGCTCTCCAGCATAAAAATACTGCCGTGAGTATCAACAGGTTTGCTCAGTGAGTCAGGATAATTTGCCGGTTCTTCAGCGTTAGCAAAACTGCCGGCATAAAACATAATAATGTAGATAATTCTAATCATTTAATTATCCTGAGAATCTCAAATAATTTATAAACCTCAAAAACCGTTACAATTTCAAACCTGCTTTATAAAAAAACTAAATTTATTTAATATTACAAAATAAATCAATCCTGCGAAGAATCTTCTTCATGTTCATTAGCTTCAGGCAGCTCATTTATATCTGTAATATTTTCTTCAGTTTCAATTACTTCATTATCTTCATGGGTTACTCTTGTAATATCAGCGATTTTATCATCGTCATCAAGTCTGATTAATCTAACACCCTGAGTATTTCTGCCAATAGTACGAATAGCTTTAATAGACTGTCGTATCAATATTCCTTTTACGGTAATTACCACAAGGTCATATTCATCATAAGCTGATACCAGTCTGATTACGTTACCCGTTTTTGGAGTTACATTCATAGATATTACTCCCTTGCCGCCTCTTTTGGTAAGTCTGTATTCATCTACCTGGGTTCTTTTTCCGTAACCATTTTCACTAACTGTAAGCACCTGATA
>CAZIXJ010000301.1:0-4129 GCA_964542835.1 uncultured Hyphomicrobiales bacterium | reverse complement strand
TGAATACATTAAATGATAATCAGCAATTCAATAAGCGTTTTATAGATACACTATTGAAATATGGATTTACAGAGCCTGAAGATATTCCGCTAAGTGATTTTCTTGATACAGAATTTAAAAACAACGAAAAAGACAATAAAATTGACCTGATAAAGCGAATAAAATTCTCAGAACTTAAAAACGGAATGATACTTGCTCAAAATCTGACTGACATCAAGGACTATGTATTAGTAGCTGCCGGACAGGAAATATATGAAGATTTGCAACTTGCTCTTATCAAATATAATATGTACCAAAAAATAAAAGAGCCGATACATATATTTGGGTCTGATTAGAAAAACTAAATAAAATGATTTGAATTTTATAAAATTAATGCATATTTTAAAGATTGTAATATGGTAAATTTTGAAATTTTAATTTAAGTTGGTAATAAAATGTCCGATTTCACATATTTTATAATTATCAGTGATACTGACACTACTTTGAAAACTCTCGAAAATATCATTCGAAAGCTTTCGAGCAATGCAGTAATACTAAAGTATAAAGATGGTGAAGAAGGATTGAAAGGTATTGCTAAACAGAAGCAGCCGGCAGTAATTATTCTCGAAAAAAACCTTGCAAAAATAAATGGACTGCAATTAATCGGTAAATTGCATAAAGTAGAAGAATTGCCAAATCATCATATTATTTTGCTTACTGAATATGAAGACCAAAAATTGAATCTGGAGGCGCTTAAGATAGGTGCAAATGAAGTATTGAGTGAGCCTTTTTCTATTGACAAACTTATATTTAAAATCAGAAACGCTTATAGAATGGTGGTATCTTCCAATTCCGAAATCGGGCTGAAAAGCACTACTTCAAAATTGGAGCAGCAAATACAGAACATAAGTAACCAAACAGTAAAAATGCTTTCCGTAATTCAAAAAGAACTCTTCGGCAAGCAAGATAATTTGAAGCAGATATATGACTCCGCTGTTTGGATTAGCCAACAGCTCTGCAATGAAGAAGAAGATAAAACAAATATTGAAAAAGCAGCTCAGATAGCATACATAGGCAAAATTTATCTTCCGGAAAAATTAATTACAAAGCCCGTGCTTATTGATGGAAGGCTTCAGAATGACAAGATGGAAAGAGTGCCTCATTTCGTAAAGCATCTGATTGGAGATATCGAGCCTCTGAATGGAGTATTCAAAATATTATACCATATTTATGAAAATTTCGATGGCAGTGGTATCCCTGAAAAAGAAAAAGCATGGAAAATTCCTATTGGTTCAAGAATACTAAGGGTTTGTATTGATTATCTGGATATTTACGAAAGAACAGGCAAAAAGTCTTCAAAAGCTATCGAATCACTGCTGCACGAGTCCAAAAGGCTCTATGACCACAGAGTTATTGCTTATTACGACCAGTTCCTTGCTGCCAATACTAAATATAATGATGCAAGAAAAAATGAAATGATGGTTACCACAAAAGAGCTTACAGAAGGTATGATATTATCCAGAAATATAATTACGGACGGCGGACTTAAACTGATGCCTGAAGGGCAGGACCTTACTGAAGCAAAAATTCAGAAAATACTTACTATTTCTGCTACCGACCCGATAATTGGTAATATTTACATACAAAGATAGGGATTTTATGCCGTTACAGGAAGAATTTGAAAATCAGGGGATTTGGCTTTTCAGATACAGAGGCACTTTGCCGGTGCTTATTTTTTTTATTGGCTTGGGATTATTTTTAAAAAGCGAATACCTTAATGAAGATTTGCTTTTTTATAATTCGGAATACGAATTTCATTATGAACTTTTTTGCCTGCTAATCAGCTTTATCGGGCTTGCAATCAGGATATATACAGTAGGGCATACTCCAAAGAACACTTCCGGCAGAAATGTAAAGAAGCAGGTAGCCGATACTCTTAATTCTACGGGGATATATTCCGTAGTAAGACATCCGCTGTATCTCGGAAATTTCTTTATGTGGCTCGGAGCTGCTCTCCTTACGGGCAATTTGTGGTTCGTATTTGTATTTTGCCTTTTTTACTGGGTTTATTACGAAAGAATTATGTTCGCAGAAGAACAGTTTTTAAGAGGGAAATTCAAAGATACTTACATCAACTGGGCAAAAGATGTGCCTGCATTTATCCCAAAACTATCGCAATTTAAAAAATCTGACCTGCCATTCAGTTGGAAGAAAATCCTGAAAAAAGAAAAAAACGGTTTTGCGGCAATATTTATAATATTTGCAATATTTGACATCGGCGGAGAAGCAATTTCGGGCGATTATGATTATAATTACTACTTTATCTATGCTGCCGGATTTTCAATTCTGCTTTATCTGATATTAAGATATATGAAGAGAAATTCTAAAATCTTGGAAGAAAGCGGGAGATAATAAAATTATTTATCTTCCTCGGGAGGCGGATTTTTCAGTTGTTTTTTAATTGAGTATTGCTCGAAAGTTTCCTTGTGTTTCAAATAATTACTCCGGTC
The DNA here is from genome assembly GCA_964542835.1 of uncultured Hyphomicrobiales bacterium. Lineage (GTDB taxonomy): Bacteria > Bacteroidota > Ignavibacteria > Kapaibacteriales > UBA2268 > CAZIXJ01. Next base: position 1,640 of record CAZIXJ010000301.1, on the reverse strand, counting down.
TGCATTGATATGATAAATATCTTTATACTGACCGGCTACAATACCTGCAGGCAAACCTACGAGTGTAGCAAGTGGCAGTCCGAATAATATTATCTTCTGCTGCCAGGAAAATTCAAAAATGCACCAACCTTGAGTATCATCACAGTCGTCATCACCCTCAATCACAGAAATTAAAGCACCTGCAGCGAAGCCGGAAGCGAACCCCCAGAATGCATATTTTGCAGGTTTGTACTTTTTTCTTAATTTAATTGTTTGAAGCATAGATGCATTGAATTGCATATAATGAAAATCATTTTCGAGGTAATCTTCAACATAACTTCCGTTGGAAAGTATGATGGTGCTGTCATTGGCATCATAGAAGTATCCTTTTCTTCCTACATTGATACTGTCTTCATTTTTAAATTCTATCCATACATTATAAATGTCAATTTCATCTTCACTCAAAGCATCATATGAGTTGATAAAGAAAATCAAAAGTATAATACCAAGAACATTTTTCATTTGTTCACTCTATTTATTATTTAATTATTATAAAAATTTGAGATTATCTGTTCACCAAAATGTTTCAAAAGCGGCCTTTTCTTACTTTGTTCTTTCTGTGACATAGAGAAATTATGCCAGTAATGCCTTAGCATTAGATTCTGTTTTCCGAATTTTCGGCGACATTTTGGAAAAGGTAAAAGAGGAGATATTGATCTTTCTTCGATAATCATCGAGGTTTTTTCATCTGCAGCGGCCATTTCAGGTCCCTTTGGAAAGAGGTGGACATGGCGAGGATCTGGCCTATCTATTTTGGAAATACTTGTACTTAATTTAAATCTGTATTGTCAAGCATAACTGTAGCGATAATTTTATGGCGTGTAGTTTTTACACGGTCTCCTGGAATTTTCAACTGCTTCAACCCGGCTTTTGGATCAAATCAGATTTTCCGGCGAGATTTTCTTTACCCATTTACAGCGTGGCGGTAAAAAATTTCTGGATTTCGGCCTGCAACGGAAGGTGGATGCAGTTTGTCGACATCGAGGTTTTGCTCCCAGTCTTTCATGAACACCTGTTTGCGATGCCTGGCTTGATCCTCCGCAAAGCGGTAATCTACTGAAATAATCATGCTTAGATTGAACAGTTCAAGAGCCGCCGATTTTGACGATTCCCTTCCTGGCGAACTGTTAAGAATTTCTTAATAGTTGAATTCGGGTCCAGTTCCCCTTCCTGGTAGATATTCCGAATATGCATGCTGATGTTGGAAACCATCGTTTGAAAAAGCTCAGCAAGCATCTGCACATCAGCCAAACTGATTCATCTTCTACCCGAACCTCCAGCTTCACGTCCCCATCCTCACTTTGGTAAAAAATGAGCTGGCCTTTTGAAGTTGTCATTTCTTCATTATCGAACAATTCATGCTCGTTCATATCACATTCCTTGCATACTACACAGGCGCTTCACCCCGATGAACCCCAAAGATAATATTTAATACACCTGCAAACACGAGCCTTCACTCTCCTGGGACTGCAGTGTTCCCAGTAGAGAGAATTAAAATCCAAGTTAAAAGTCGTAAAATCAATATCTTATTCTATTCCTAATGCAGGAACTTCGGGTTAAAGATATTTTACCTCGAACGACGCGAATCGGTCGCTCGGTGC
>CAZIXJ010000300.1:0-4135 GCA_964542835.1 uncultured Hyphomicrobiales bacterium | reverse complement strand
GAATATTACAAGACCTGCATTGTTTACAGGTTCTGTAATTTTATCCGTATCCAGCTCCGGCACACATTCACATCCGAAGAAAATAAAAGCAGACAGCAATATGTAAATAAATTTAATCAAAAACTATATTTTACCCCATAAATTATACCAATATTATTTGAGTTATAGATATTCCCGTCAACGTTATAAATAAGTGAATTGCTTTCAGCCCCCAACATAATTTTGAAATTACCGTAAAGCGGCACCTCTATTCCGGATTCAAGTTTGAAAACAGGTCCGATTGTAGTAGCACCCGCCATTATCTGGGAATATGGCATAAATATTCCATACAATTCATCTTCGAGCCAAAATCTTTTATATGATGCACCAAACCAGAATAATTCCGGCGCCTGATAATAAGCAAGCCCGTCATCAGTATTAAATTTCTGAGCAAAATTATTTCTGCCGAATATCACACCGAAAGCGTTCTTTTCATTAATATTATATCGAAAAGCAATTTCAAATGAATTGATGGCATCAATATTTACGTTATTAATTGCAGGATAATAATTATTCAGACTTCCTTTGCTTTCTAGTGAAAATCTGTTGTCTTTTATGATGCTGCCGAACATATTGCCTGAAACAGGTATAAATACCATATTCGGCGATGATATGGCGGAGAATGAACTTATACCTGAGTAAAATTTACTGAAATTAGAGTTTCTAACAGTTTTAATTTTATTGGTTTTTATATCGGAATTATTTGAACCAATATTCAATTCACTATTGCTACCCCTCTGCAAAACCTTTAGCTTATCGCCTTTACTGTCAGAATTGCCCGTAATACTGCCATTAAATGAATCAGAAGCAAAATTCACAGATTTTGAAAGAGAATTATAAATATCCGTAAAAAATGAATTCAAATCAGATGAATTTAATCCTGAAATATTTTCAGAATTGTAATTATCACCGGAAGCATTAATATAATTATTATCCACCGGTAATGAAGACTCAGAATCGGCGGCAATTTCAGAATTATTATTAAATATACCGCTGCCACTAAAATACATAATACCGGCAGTAGAAGCGGCACCAAGTAAAAGCAGCAATATTACCACAGAGGATTTGCCTATTTTATCCCAAAAAGAATAAGCATAAGACTTGCCCGAAGCTGTAGGTATTGAGAAGCCAAGCTGAGTAAATACTTTATCCGTAGCCTCAATAGGAGTAGTCTGATAAAAGTTGTCCTCTGCAAATACAGAGCTTAACTTAAGCTCCTCCCCGAACTCTTCCCGGAGAGAGTCGTTATAAGCCATCTCGCTGAAAAGCTTTTGCTCTTCAGCAATATCCAGCTCCCCTTCAAGATAGTCATAAATTAATTTTGAGTAATCCATTTTGAATTCCATTTATTCTAATACAATTTTATTTATCATTTTTAATTCCCTTAAAAAAGGTTTTAGTTTAGTTCTAAGCTTTTTCCTTGCACGCCAGATTTTATTTCGCATATACTGCTCATCTTTATCATGCAGTTCTGAAATATCTTTTACGCTCCAACCCTGATAATATCTGAGAATAAGTATTTCTCTGTCGTCAAAATTCATCTGCTGTATCGTTTGATTAATAAGCTCCGAAAACTGAACATCTGAATAGTCAGTCTGATCACTGCCATATTTTCCTTCGGTAAATTCATAATAATCTCTTTTGTCTCGAATGTAATTGATACACTTATTTTTTGCAGTCATATAAAGAAAAGATTTTGGATTAACTACTTTTCCTTTATTCTCTTTTCCGCCCTCAAAAAAACTAATCATAATATCCTGAAAAAGATCATTTACATCCTCACAATGCCCTAAAAATTTTCTAATGTAATTCCAGAGTAAGTCAGAATATCTGGAATAAAATTCAGCAAATGCCGACTCAGCCGTTTTCTGCTTAGCAGAAAAAGAATCAAATAGCTCTACATCACTATATTCACTGAATTTTTTCATTATCTCCAAAAATAATTAAGACAGTTATTACTTACAATTACAGTTTTGCTTACATTTACAGAATTTACCAAATCAATATCAGAAAGTATCAGATTCCCTTCATAGACCCCGTCCCTCTTGGTAGATGAATAACACAGTTTATTTCCATCAGGCGACCATACAGGATGTGAATTAAAAAATTTATCATTATTATCAGTAATTCTGTAAAAAAGCGGGTAGGATTTCTTTTCGCATATCCAGATATTGCCATTATCAGAGTTAAAAGCAATAAAATCTTCATTTTGATTTAGCGAAGGATTTATTATTTTTATTTCATTCAAATTAGTATTAATGATACTAGTCTCACCGTTCATATTTGCTATTATCGTATGGCATAATTCATCGTCAAACAAAGAAAATATTATTTCCCCGGAATCAGAAGTCCAATTAGGAATCAGCGTGAATTTTGAGTCTGTCTTCATATCCGAAAATTCAAACTCAATTAAGGTATTTTCAAGATTGTTCGTATTTTTTATTATTAGCTTAATTTCATCCTCTTTATCAAAATACGCAATTTTTGAACCGTCGGGAGAAAAAGAAGGTACTGAACTTGATAATACGGAGCCGGTCAGCAATTCAAGAAATCCATCATCCATATTATAAATAAAAAGTTTACCTGAACCGCCAAGGAAGGAAATGAACTTTCCATCGGATGAAATCACCGGATTTATAATATCAAAAAGTGAATTTTGGCGGTCTATTTCAGAAATTTTCCCTGATGTTACGTTATAAGTAAGCAAAAGATTTTGCGAATTGGAATCTTCCCTTACAAAAGCGATTATTCCGTCTTTTGATGGAACAGAAAAAGAATAAGCATCTTCTATTACTTCTTCGATATAGTTTCCGTTAATGTCAGATTTATAAAAATTAAAATTATCCGAACTTAAAGGCAGGGCAGTAAAATAAAGTTCATATTCCGAATCAGTCCCGCCGTTTCCGACAGGATTACTGCAAGTATCGCATCCAATAAAAATTACAGATAATATAATTATCAACCATTTCATAAAAAACTTTTTTCATATTTGTAACATCTCTAACTGTTATGACACATGAAACGGAAAAATTAATCAAACTTTTTTTATTTTTTTGTAAATATTTTTTAGCAGGGAGTGTGTATATACGTCGTGAACCCTGATTATATCTGTCTTTTGGGTGATTATTAGTGCATGAATTAAAGCAGTAGGAATATCTCTTTTTTCGGGGTTTTCTATACCAAGCATTTTACCGATGAAAGATTTTCTGGAAATTCCAATCAAAAGAGGTACTCCAAGATTTTTAAATTGAGAATGATTTTTCAATAATGTAATATTATGCTGGTAAGTTTTTCCGAATCCGATTCCCACATCAGCTATCACTTTTTTTGCTCCCAGATTATTTGCAAATTTAATTTTTGTGGACAAATCATCAAAAATATCAGCTACCGGGTCAGCATATACAGGATTAATCTGCATATTTCGGGGAGTACCTTTTATGTGCATAATAATAAGCCATTTACTGTGCTTTGCAGCAAGCTCAGCCAGTCTGACATCAAATGTAAGTCCGCTAATGTCATTAATAATATCAGCTCCGGCTTCTATGGCAAGTCTTGCCACTTCATATTTGGTAGTATCTATTGAAACCGGAATTTTATGATTGATTTTTTTAATAGCTTCGATTACGGGTATCACACGCTTTATTTCATCCTTTTCCGGTACCGGATTAGCCCCGGGACGTGTGCTTTCACCACCAATATCAATAATATCAGCTCCGTCATCAATCATCTTTTTAGCATGATTAACCGCATCATCATAGTCGTTAAAATTTCCTCCATCACTAAAAGAATCAGGAGTTACGTTAAGAACGCCCATAATTAAAGGATAATTTGAAGTATCTATTTTCATTTTATTTAATTCCTTATAAATTTTAATATGAAATGATAAATTTTTACTTATTGTAATGACTCAACCTGAAATTTAGTAAAATCAGGAATTTTTTTTAAAAAATTATTTATTTCATTGAAAATTTCTTGGTGGGAAATAACCGTCATTTTTAATAATTTGCGTCATTAATTCCGATTCTTTAACTACCGGCAGAAGTGTCTTCAGATGTTTGCGAATCATTTCAAGTCTTTTGTTTTCCGATTGCATTTC